>NZ_JBSFJV010000004.1:0-188366 GCF_053598235.1 Kitasatospora sp. NPDC001159 | reverse complement strand
GCGACTCGAAGATCTCGTCGTAGAAGCCGTTCTCGCCGAGCAGCAGGCGGTGGATCTCGCGCAGGAACTCGCCCGACGCCGCGCCCTGGATGACGCGGTGGTCGTAGGTCGAGGTCAGCGTCATGATCTTGGAGACGCCGAGGCGGGACAGGGTCTGGGGGGCGGAGCCCTGGAACTCGGCCGGGTACTCCATGGCGCCGACGCCGACGATGGTGCCCTGGTTCTGCATCAGGCGCGGCACGGAGTGCACGGTGCCGATGCCGCCGGGGTTGGTCAGCGAGACCGTGACGCCGGTGAAGTCGTCCATGGTCAGCTTGTTGGCGCGGGCCCGGCGGACGATGTCCTCGTAGGCCTGCCAGAAGCCGAAGAAGTCGAGGGTCTCGGCCTTCTTGATGGCCGCGACGACGAGCTGGCGGTCGCCGTTCGGCTTGACCAGGTCGATGGCCAGGCCGAGGTTGACGTGCTCGGGCTTGACCAGGAAGGCCTTGCCGTCCTCCACCCTGTAGCTGTGGTTCATGCCCGGGGCGGCCTTGATGGCCTGGACCAGGGCGTAACCGATGAGGTGGGTGAAGGAGACCTTGCCACCGCGGGCGCGCTGCAGGTGGTTGTTGATGACGATGCGGTTGTCGATCAACAGCTTCGCCGGAACGGCACGGACCGAGGTCGCGGTCGGCACCTCCAGCGAGGCGTCCATGTTGGAGGCGACGGCCTTCGCCGGGCCGCGCAGCTGGACCAGCTCGGGGCCGGCCGGGGCGGCGGCCGGGGCCGGGGCAGCGGCGGCCTTGGGGGCCGGGGGCGCGGCGGGCGCGGCGGCGAGCGGGGCGGCAACCGGGGCCGGAGCGGCCGGAGCGGCCGGAGCGGGCGCGGGTGCGGCCGGAGCAGCAGCGGCGGGCGCGGGGGCAGCGGCAGGGGTCGGCGCGGGGCCGGCCTGGGTCGCGGCCTGGGTCACTGGGGTCACCTCGGTACCGGGCTTGTAGTCGGCGAAAAAGTCCCACCAGGCTCGGTCGACCGAGTTCGGGTCCTGGAGGTACTGCTGGTAGATCTCATCGACGAGCCACTCATTGGGACCAAAGCCAGTGGAGCTTGCCGAGCTGGGGGTTTCAGGTTGTGGCGACACGGCGGCAACCGCCCTCTTCCGCTTCCTTTTGGGATGTTTGGACAGCGGGGATTAAGGCTACGCCCCTGACCAGTGATCGCGCAGTCCCCGGGCCCCAGGCGTCGCCCAGATCACAGTCCTGACCTGCAGTTTGGCTGAAAAACTACGTTAGAAAGCCGTATCTGAGGGGAACCGACCAGGCCCGATCGGGCCCCATATCCGGGCGAAACCGGACAGAACCATAGCCGAATCGTCCGACGATCTTCGTATGCGTCTGTGTCGGATCTGTGACAAATGTCCCGGCCCGCTCAGCGCTGCCCGGGCAGCCGGACCTCGATCCGGCAGCCGCTCGGCGACTCGGCCACGGCGATCCGTCCGCCGTGCAGGTCCACCGCCCAGCGGGCGATGGCCAGACCCAGTCCGGTGCCGCCGTCCGCGCCCGGTCCGGACGCGGTGGCGGTGCCGCTGCGGCTGAACCGCTCGAAGACCCGGGAGCGGTCGGCCAGCGGGATGCCCGGGCCCTCGTCCTGGACCTCCAGCAGCAGGCCGCCCTCCTCGCCCTCGGGCCGGGCGCGCACGGTCACCGTGCCACCGGGCGGGGAGTGCTTGCAGGCGTTGTCGACCAGGTTGGCGACCACCTGGTGGAGTCGTTCCGGGTCCGCGACGGCGGTCAGGCCGGACGGGTTGACCTCCAGGGCCAGCCGGACGTCGCCGCGCCGGGAGAACGCCCCGCCGGCCGTCGCGCCGTCCACGGTGACCCCGCGCAGCACGCCGTCCAGGAACTCGCGCACCTCGAAGGGGCGGGCGTCCAGGTCGACCACGCCGTCGTCGATCTTGGAGAGGTCCAGCAGGTGGGTGACCAGGCGGCCGAGCCGCTCGGTCTGCTCCAGCGCGGCCTCCAGGGTCGCCGGATTGGGCTGGACGACGCCGTCCACCACGTTCTCCAGCACGGCGCGCAGCGCGGCGATGGGCGTGCGCAGCTCGTGCGAGACGTTGGCGACCAGCTCGCGCCGGTGCTGGTCGGCGGCCTGCAGGTCGGCGGCCATGGCGTTGAAGGCGGCCGCCAGCTCGCCGATCTCGTCGCGCGAGTTCACCTCGACCCGGCGGCTGTAGTCGCCGGAGGCCATCGCGCGGGCGGCGTCCGTCATCTCGCGCAGGGGGGCGGTCAGCCCGTGCGCGAGGAACTGCATGAACAGCAGCGAGGCGATCATGGAGAAGACCATGATGATCCGGATCTGGGTCTCGGACCGGATCGCCACGACCACCATGCCGGTGGCCAGGAACACGGAGACGATCACCAGCAGGGCGAGCTTGCCCTTGATCGAGCGGACCGGGTCGAGCGGGCGGATGTCGGCCCAGACCCGGCGGACGGCGCGGGCGGCCAACGTCTGCGAGCGCGCGCCGGCGGCGTCCCCGTTGCGTTGCTGTGGAAAGGTCATTGGTCCCTTGTGATCCCCGCGCGCCGCGCGGCGGTGTCGGGACACGGGCCCCCCGGTGGCCCGTCGCCCGAAGCTCCCGCCGTCAGGAGAGCGGGGCCTCCAGTGCGTAACCGACGCCGTGGACGGTACGGATCCAGCTGGCGCCGATCTTGCGCCGCAGTGCCTTGACGTGGCTGTCGACGGTGCGGGTGCCGGACGCGTCGGTCCAGTCCCAGACCTCGGCCAGCAGCTGCTCGCGGGTGAGCACCGCGCGCGGCTGGGCGGCCAGGCAGGCGAGCAGGTCGAACTCGGTCGGCGTCAGGTGGACGTCGCCCGAGGCCAGCCGGACCCGGCGCTGCACGTGGTCGATCTCCAGCTCGCCGAAGCGCAGGCTGCCGAGCGCGGGCGTACGGGCGGCCTGCTGGGCGCGCTCGACGCGGCGCAGCAGCACGTTGACCCGGGCGGCCAGTTCGCGCATCGAGAACGGCTTGGTCATGTAGTCGTCGGCGCCCACGCCGAGGCCGACCAGCAGGTCCGTCTCGTCGTCGCGCGCGGTCAGCATCAGTACCGGCACCGGGCGCTGTGCCTGGATCCGGCGGCACACCTCCAGGCCGTCGAAGCCGGGCAGCATGATGTCCAGGACCACCAGGTCCGGCTGCCAGGTGTGGAAGCCGTCCACCGCGCCGGGCCCGTCGTGGGCCACGGCGACCTTGAAGCCCTCCGCGCCCAGTCGGGCCGCGATCGACTCGGCGATCGTGGGCTCGTCCTCCACCACCAGCACTCTGCGCTGGCTGCTCACCGAGCCACCGGCGTTGTGGTTGTCCTGCTGAATTTCTGTCACGGTCACGCCACCGCCCCCAGGGCTGCGGGCCGGCCACCTGTGGGGATGGCGGGGCTCCGCTCGTAGTCTTGTTCCGTCGTGGACTGTGCCGGGTCCGCCGTCCCGTCGCGCGCCCAGGAGAGTGGAGGACGGGTGGTCTCCCGTCCACGTCTCCCGCGCACATCGCAGCGTACGGACAGCGGATGCTTTCCGGCAGGTGGACCGGACGTTTCCGGCCCGTGGGCCGGCTGTCGGGCCGCCCTCGGACCCACTGCACGAGTGGGCACGGGCCGATACCTTACCCGGCGAATTTTCACTGCGTAACGGTACGTATGCAGTCGAGTCGGCACCAAGTCGCCGGTCAGAGGCCCTACTGACGCGTTAATAGCAAGAAGGTCTGGACCAATACCGGGAATCCGGCCCCTCTTCGCGGAGACGGTCTTCACGGGCTTTTCCCAGGCGCCTCTCAGAACCTCGACGTACCGTGGCCACGACAACGCCCCGCCGGGCGGAACCGGGGCCGCGCGTCGGTACGTTGGCAGCGACGGGGGCCGGTGGCTGCGGGCGTGGAGCGGAGGCGGCATGGCTGGACTGCGACGGGACGCCCACTGGAGCGCGCCCGCGGGGGTGCCGTACGGAATGCTCCGCCACGGGCTGCGCACCGGCGTCTTCGAGTGGCTGCTGGAACGGGTTCCGACGCCCCGGCGCAACCCTTTCACGCTCGGATATCTCGCCGTGGTGGGAGCCACCACGACCTTTGCCTCGGTCGCCGATCCGGAACTCGTCCAGCGACTGCAGGAGGCCTCCAGTTCGGACGGTCACAACCTGCTTCAGCATCCTTTGCGTGCTCTTGTGCTGAGCGGATTCTGGGTCGCCGGGGGCGTGTGGATGCCGTACCTCTGGGGCTTCGCCCTCACCCTCGCGCCGCTGGAGCGCAGGGTCGGCCCGGCCCGGGCGGCGGCGGTGTTCGCGATCGGGCACATCGCCGCGACGCTGCTCTCCCAAGGGGTGGTGATCGCCGCGGTGGAGACCGGGCGGATGGCGCCCGAGGCGATGGACTACCTGGACATCGGGGTCAGCTACGGCGTGCTCGCCTGTCTGGGTGCGGTGGCCGGGCTGCTCCCGCGACGCGGCCGGCTGCTGGCGCTGGGCGGCGCCGGGCTGATGATCGTCCAGCAGATCGCCACCGAGAAGGACGTGGTCACCGCCGTGGGGCACCCGGCCGCGGTGCTCGCCGGGGTGGCGCTGTGGCGCTGGCTGCGCGGGGCCGAGCGGCGCCCGCCCCGCCCGCGCCCGCGGTCGGCGACGGCCCCGGCGGCCCCCGCCGCGGTGCGTGGCGGCGCGCGGCCGTCCGCCGTGCGCTAGGGCGTGTCTTGCGGATCTTCACCGGGTCCGCCGAGATCCACGTGACGCGCCCTGGTCCCCACTTTTGGGGCGCCCTTTCCCCGCCCTTTTGACGGCGCGGCCCGCAGGTCCTTACCCCCTCCTCACCGTTCGCTCGCAGCGAACAAGATGCCGGGAACATCCGGTGCCCGTGAAGCCTTAGTCAGGTCGACTCAAGTTCACTGACCGGGGAGAGATCATGGCATCGACGTCCACTCCGCTCACCCTGCCCGTGCTGCCGCTCGACGACGAGGTCGTCCTCCCGGGCATGGTCGTCCCGCTGGACCTGAAGGACACCGAGGTGCGCGCCGCCGTCGAGGCCGCCCGCGCCGCGGCCACCGGCTCAGGCAAGCCGCAGGTCCTGCTGGTCCCGCGAGTGGACGGCTCGTACGCGGCGGTCGGCACGCTGGCCACTGTGGAGCAGGTCGGCCGGCTCGCGGACGGCGACCCGGCCGCGCTGGTGCGCGCCGTGCGCCGGGTCCGGATCGGGGTCGGCACCACCGGCCCCGGCGCCGCCCTCTGGGTGGAGACCGCACCGTTCCGGGAGTCCTCGGTCGGCATGCCGGTGGCCGGGCGGGCCGCCGAGCTGGTCAAGGAGTACAAGGCACTGTCCACCCAGTGGCTGCGCAAGCGCGGCGCCTGGCAGATCGTCGACCGGGTGGCCCAGATCGAGGGCGTCGGCGAGCTCGCCGACAACATCGGCTACGCGCCCTTCGCCACCGCCGAGCAGAAGCTCAAGGTGTTGCTGGAGGCCGATCAGGTCGCCCGCCTGGAGTACGCGCTGACCCTGCTGCGCGACCACCTCGCCGAGGAGGAGGTCAACGACACCATCCGCAAGGACGTCGAGGAGGGCGTGGCCAAGCAGCAGAAGGAGTTCCTGCTCCGCCGCCAGCTGGAGGCCGTCCGCAAGGAGTTGGCCGAGCTGAACGGCGACCCGGCCGACGAGGAGGGCGACTACCGCGCCCGGGTCGAGGCCGCCGACCTGCCGGAGAAGGTGCGCGAGGCCGCCCTCAAGGAGGTCTCCAAGCTGGAGCGGGCCAGTCAGGACGGGGCCCAGTCGCCCGAGGGCTCCTGGATCCGCACCTGGCTGGACACCGTTCTGGAGCTGCCCTGGAACGAGCGCACCGAGGACGAGTACGACATCGCCGGCGCCCGCGCCGTGCTGGACGCCGACCACGCGGGCCTCGGCGACGTGAAGGAGCGGATCGTCGAGTACCTGGCCGTCCGCAAGCGCCGGGCCGACCAGGGACTCGGCCTCGTCGGCGGCCGCCGCGGCGGCGCGGTGCTGGCCCTGGTCGGGCCGCCCGGCGTCGGCAAGACCTCGCTCGGCGAAAGCGTGGCCCGCGCGATGGGCCGCAAGTTCGTCCGGGTCGCGCTCGGAGGCGTCCGCGACGAGGCCGAGATCCGCGGCCACCGGCGCACCTACGTCGGCGCGCTGCCCGGCCGGCTGGTGCGGGCGATCAAGGAGGCCGGCTCGATGAACCCGGTCGTCCTGCTCGACGAGATCGACAAGGTCGGCTCCGACTACCGGGGCGACCCGGCCGCCGCCCTGCTGGAGGTGCTGGACCCGGCGCAGAACCACACCTTCCGGGACCACTACCTGGAGGTCGAGCTCGACCTCTCCGACGTCGTCTTCCTCGCCACCGCCAACGTGCTGGAAGCCATCCCCGAGCCGCTGCTCGACCGGATGGAGCTGGTCCGGCTCGACGGCTACACCGAGGACGAGAAGGTCGTCATCGCCCGCGACCACCTGCTCCCGCGCCAGCTGGAGAAGGCCGGCCTCGGTGGCGAGCAGGTCAGCGTGGACGAGGAGGCGCTGCGCAGGCTCGCCGGGGAGTACACGCGGGAGGCGGGCGTCCGCAACCTGGAGCGCTCGATCGCCCGGGTGCTGCGCAAGATCGCCGCACAGGCCGAGCTGGGCGAGCGCGAACTGCCCGCCGCGGTCGGCGCGGAGGACCTGCGCGCCCTGATCGGCCGCCCGCACCACGTGCCGGAGTCCGCCCAGGAACCCGCCGAGCGGCGCACCGCCGTCCCCGGCGTGGCCACCGGCCTGGCGGTCACCGGCGCCGGCGGCGACGTCCTCTACATCGAGGCCTCGCTCGCGGACGCCGAGACCGGCGGCACCGGAGTGACCCTGACCGGGCAGCTGGGCGACGTGATGAAGGAGTCCGCGCACATCGCGCTCTCCTTCCTGCGCTCGCGCGGCGCCGAGCTGGAGCTGCCGGTCACCTCGCTGCGCGACCGCGGCGTGCACCTGCACGTCCCGGCCGGGGCCGTCCCCAAGGACGGGCCGAGCGCCGGCATCACCATGACCACGGCGCTGGCCTCGCTGCTCTCCGGCCGCAAGGTGCGCACCGACGTGGCGATGACGGGTGAGGTGTCACTGACCGGGCGGGTGCTGCCGATCGGCGGGGTGAAGCAGAAGCTGCTCGCTGCCGACCGGGCCGGGGTCACCACGGTGATCATCCCCAAGCGCAACGAGGCCGACCTGGACGACGTCCCGGCGGAGGTGCTGGAGCGGCTCACCGTCCACCCGGTGTCGGACGTGCGCGAGGTGCTGAAGCTGGCCCTGGAGCCGGCCGAGGTGCTGGTCGCGGCATAGGGCTGTCCGGACAGCTCCACGGGCCGACGGCAACTCCGCGTGCCACACTGCGGAGATGTCGTCCCCCACGCAGCACGTCCTGGCCCGGGTGCCGGCCCGGCTGCGCCCGCTCCTGCTACGGCACCGCCGACTGGTGAAGTTCCTGCTGGTCGGTGGAAGCTGCTTCGTCCTCACCCTGGTGATCGACTTCGAGCTGAAGTTCACCGTCCTGGAGCACAAGCCGGTGGTCGCGCTGACGGTGGCGACGGTGATCGGCACCGTCGTTTCCTATGTGCTCAACCGCCGCTGGGCCTTCCGCACCGCCGGGCGCGGGCGGGAGGCCCTGCTGTTCTTCCTGGTCAGCGCGGTGGCGATCGCCGTCAACGACCTACCGCTGGCGCTCTCCCGCTACGCCCTGGACCTGCGCGAGCCGTACGTCGACCCGCTCACCCAGGAGACCGCGGACTTCCTCAGCGGGATGGTCGTCGGGACCTTCGTCGCGATGATGTTCCGCTTCTGGGCGATGCAGCGCTGGGTCTTCACCCGGTCCGCGGAGGGGCCCTTGGACGGCAATCCCGGTTACGCTGCACCCGAGATGTCACGGGTGTGCCGTAAGACCGTGACGTGAGCGAGCGGAGCGAGCTCACCATCGAGAGGTGCGGGTGGCGCGAAGCGCCTCCCGAGCGAAGCGAGGTGGGCGCATGAGCGTCATGGGCGGGGAGCCGGACGGCGTCCGTACCGGGCCCGCCAGCCAGCAGGGGATGCGCCGGGCCAACCTGGCCCTGGTGCTGGGGGCGATCGCGCGCGAGCCGCGCTCGCGCGCCGAGGTGGCCGCCGAGACCGGGCTGACCAGGGCCGCGGTCTCCTCGCTCGCCGAACAGCTGATCTCCGCCGGCCTGGTCGTCGAGGAGGGCCCCGCCGCGCCCAGCGGCAAGGTCGGCCGCCCCGGCACCGCGCTCGGGCTCAACCCGCTCGGGCCCGGCGGCCTCGGCGCCGAGATCGGCGTCCGGCACCTGGGCGCCTGCGTGGTCGACCTGCGCGGGGAGGTCCGCGCCTGGCGGCGTCAGGAGATCGCCAACCGCGGCCGACAGCCCGCCGCCGTGATGGCCGACCTGGGCCAGCTGGTGCGCTCCGCCGTCGCCGAGTCGGGCCTGCGCCCGGCCGGACTGACCCTGGCGGTGCCCGGACTGGTCGGCGGCAGCGGGGTGCTCCAGCGGGCCGCCAACCTCGGCTGGCAGGACGTCCCGCTGGCCCCCGAACTGCGCGCGGCGCTGCGTACGGCCGGGGACGGCCTGGCCGAGCTGCCGGTCCAGGCGGACAACGAGGCCAACCTCGGCGGACTGGCCGAACGGTGGCTGGACGAGGGCCCGGAGGACTTCCTCTACGTCTCCGCCGAGGCCGGGGTCGGCGCGGCGATCGTGGTCGGCGGCCGGCTGCTGCGCGGCGCGCGCGGCTACGCGGGCGAGTTCGGCCACGTCCCCGTCCACCCGGAGGGGCCGCGCTGCGCCTGCGGGGCGCGCGGTTGCCTGGAGCAGTACGCGGGCGAGGCGGCAGTGCTGCGGGCGGCCGGGCTGACCAGTGTGCGCGGGGACTGGGTGACCCTGCTGGCCGAACGGGCCGGGGGCGGGGACGAGCCGGCCCGGGCGGCGCTGGCCGGGGCCGGTTCGGCGCTCGGCATCGCGGCCGCCGGGGCGGTCAACCTGCTGGACCCGGCCGAGGTGGTGCTGGGCGGCGGCTACGCCCGGCTGGCGCCCTGGCTGCTGCCGGCGATGCGGCGCGAGCTGGCCGCCCGGGTGACGGTGCGGCCCTGGGCGGAGGACCGGCTGACGGTCTCCAAGCTCGGCCGGCGCGGGCCGCTGCTGGGCGCGGCGGTCGGCGTGGTGCGTGCCATCGTCGCCGACCCGGGAGCGCTCGCGGGCGGCTGAGAGCCGCGTACCCGGGACACGACCGAGCCCCCGGCCAGGGCAGCCGGGGGCTCAGTCGGATGCTGTGGGACTCAGGAGGTTCAGGCCTCGGCGGTCTCGGCGACGATCTCGCGGCCGCCGGAGCGCGGGCCGCGCAGCACGGCCAGGAAGGCGACGCCGATGCCGACCAGCGCCCAGACCACCAGGACCAGGATCGGCATGCCCAGGTTGGTGGAGTCGAAGTAGGCGATGGACTTGGTGGCGCTGGTGCCGGCGCCGTTCGGGATCAGCGAACCGATCGCCCGCCAGAACGGCGGCATCATCGGGGCCGGGTAGACACCGCCGGCGCTCGGGTTGCCCAGCACCACGAAGACCAGCACCGCGAGGCCGATGCCGATGACGTCGAACAGGCATTGCAGCGCCATGGTGAACGCGCCGACCGTGAACACCACCAGGGCGCCGATGGCGGTCAGGGCCAGGATCGAGCCGGGCAGCGCGTCCAGGACCGGCCCGGCGATGATCGTGCCGCCGAGGCCGGCGCCGACCGAGTACAGCGCCAGGACGCCGAGGCGGATCAGCAGGCGGTGGACGTTGGCCGGCTTGGAGCCGGCGCTGATGCCGAGGATCGAGGCGACCAGGTAGCCGCCGACGCACCAGCCGATGACCAGGTAGAAGGCGGACAGGCCGTTGGTGTCGCCCTTGGCCAGCGGCGCGACGTCCTCGACCTTGACCGTGCGGCCCTGGGCCTTGTCCAGCGTGGTGGTGATGGTCTCGGCGGCCTTGGCGGCGGAGGTGCCGCGGGCGCTGCCGACCAGCAGGGTGTCCTCGGTGCCGGTCGGGTTCACGACCAGCGCGGCGTAGATCTTCTGGTCCTTGATCTGCTGGGTCGCCGTCTCGGTGTCCGGCGCGGTGACGGGCTTGACGGCCTCGTCCGGCACCGACTCCAGGGCCGCCACCAGCTTCGGCGTGATCTGCGGCGGGGCGACCACCGCGATCGACAGCCTGTGCGGGGTCGGGTGGTGCAGCGCCCCGATGTACGAGGTGATGAAGCCGAGTTGCAGCAGCAGCACGCCGATCACGAGCAGCGCCGCACGCGGTGTGACCGCGCCCTTCAGTTCCGCGACGAAACCTTGCCCCGGGGCGGCCATCCGCATCTCCTTGCGTATCGGGGGAAATCGGATACTTCATACCATGAAATAGTTGGCTTGTCTCAACTTCTGTGTCGGTATCCGGCCACCGCGGCCGGGCGGTACCGGTGCCGTGATGGACGAGGAAGTCCTGGTGGCGGTGGAGTGCGAGGCCGGGCTGATGTTCCGGCGGGACCGCGCCGGAGTGGCGGAACTCTCACGTCGGGTGCGCCCCGGACCGGAGGTCCGCTTCGCGGACCTGTACCGCTTCAACGACCTGCCGGGGGAGTCGCCCGCGGGGTGATCGGACTCCGCCCGGGACTTCGCTCCGGCTTGAAGAAGGTTGCCTAAGCCAACCATTGGGCATATGGTTGCTTAAGGCAACGAATTTGCCCTGCCGCGTATCCCCGCCCCTCCCACTGAAGGACCCAGATGACCGTCACAGCCGAGGCGGCAGCCGGAGCCGTCGTCGACGACCAGCCGATGCCCCACCGGCAGGTGATGGAGGCGCTGTCCGGCCTGCTGCTCGGCCTGTTCGTGGCCGTGCTCTCGTCGACCGTCGTCTCCAACGCCCTGCCGCACATCCTCACCGACCTGCACGGCGGTCAGTCCGCCTACACCTGGGTGATCACCGCCGCGCTGCTCACCCTGACCGCCTCCACCCCGATCTGGGGCAAGCTCTCCGACCTCGCCAGCAAGAAGCTGCTGCTGCAGATCGCCCTGCTGATCTACATCGCCACCTCCGCCCTGGCCGGCCTCTCGCAGAACACCGGTGAGCTGATCGCCTGCCGCGCCCTGCAGGGCATCGGCGCCGGCGGTGTGGTCGCGCTCGGCCAGATCTGCCTGGCCGCGATGGTCCCGCCGCGCGAGCGCGGCCGCTACAGCGGCTACTTCGGGGCGGTCTTCGCACTGGCCACCATCGGCGGCCCGCTGATCGGCGGGGTCATCGTGGACACCTCCTGGCTGGGCTGGCGCTGGTGCTTCTACGTCGGCATCCCCTTCGCGCTGGCCGCGATCCTGGTGGTGCAGCGCACCCTCAAGCTGCCGGTGGTCAAGCGCCCGGCGAAGATCGACTACCTGGGCGCGCTGGTCATCACCGGTGCCGTCAGCCTGCTGATGATCTGGATCACGCTGGCCGGCAAGAACTACGCCTGGCTGTCCTGGCAGACCGCGGCCATGGTCGGCGGCGGCCTGCTGCTGGGCGCCCTGGCAATCGTGGTCGAGCGCCGCGCCGCCGAGCCGGTCATCCCGCCGGACCTTTTCAGGTACCGCACCGTCACCCTGGCCGCGATCGCCAGCGTGCTGGTCGGCGTCGGGATGTACGGCGCGACCACCTTCCTCAGCCAGTACTTCCAGCTGGCCCGGGCCAAGTCCCCGACCACGGCCGGTCTGATGACCCTGCCGATGATCATCGGCCTGGCGGTCTCCTCCGCCGTGGCCGGCCGACTGATCACCAAGTACGGCAAGTGGAAGGCCTACCTGGTCTCCGGCACCGCGCTGCTCGCGATCGGTTTTGGCCTGCTCGGCACCGCCCGGGTCGACACCGACTACGGGCTGCTCTCCGTCTACATGGCGATCACCGGCATCGGCCTCGGCCTGACCAGCCAGAACCTGGTGCTCGCGGTGCAGAACACGGTGCCCCGGCACGAGCTCGGCGCGGCCAGCTCCGTCGTCACCTTCTTCCGCACCATGGGTGGCGCGATGGGCGTCTCCGCGCTCGGCGCGCTGATGACCGACAAGGTCGGCGACTACCTGGCGGAGAACCTGGCCGCGGCGCACATCCCGGCCGGGCACGCGGCGGCCGGCGGCGGCATCCCGGACCTGCACAAGCTGCCGGCCCCGATACTCCCGCTGGTGACGGACGCCTTCGGCCACGGCGTCGGCACCGTCTTCCTGTGGGCCGCCCCGTTCGCGGCGCTGTCCTTCGTCACCGTGCTGTTCATCCGGGAGACCGCGCTGAAGACCACCCAGGAGAGCTGACCGGCGGGCCGGGACACGCGAAACGGGCCGGGGAGTGTTCGACACTCCCCGGCCCGTTCGGCGTTCGGGTCCCCGCTACGGTGCGGCGATCAGCACCAGGCCGTAGACCACGGCCGTGGCGCAGAGCGCGAAGCAGGCGTACGCGCCGGCCAGCAGGGCGGGCTTGCTGCCGCCGCCGGCCTGGCCGCCCTCGCGGGCGCTCAGCGCGGCCTCGCGGCGGGACAGTGCCAGGATGCCGAGGGCGAAGACGGCGACCACGGCGACGGTGACGCCGAAGCTGACGCCGGCGGTCTGGGCCAGGGCGTTCCACTTGATGTGCATGGTGAGTGCTCCTCAGCCGGCGGTGCTCAGGCCGCGACCGTGGTCGAGGCGGGGGTGGGGGCGTTCGCCGGGGTGCCGGCGGCGACCTCGACGGGGGTGACCTCGGCGACGTCGTTGACGTTGTCCGCGCCGACCGGCTGGCGGCGGGAGATCATCCACATCGCGCCCGAACCGGCCACCAGTGCGGCGCCGACCAGGGCGACGCCCCAGCTGCCCTGCCGGGCCACCAGGGCCGCGCAGCCGGAGACCAGCGCGGCGGCCGGCAGGGTCAGGCCCCAGGTGTAGACCATGCGGCGGACCATGCTCCAGCGCAGCTCGCCCTTCGGGCCGCCGAGGCCGGCACCCATGATGCCGCCGGAGCAGACCTGGGTGGTGGAGAGGCCGAAGCCCATGTGCGAGGAGGTCAGGATCACGGTCGCGGCGGCCGACTCGGAGGCGAAGCCCTGCGGCGGGCGGATGTCCGCCAGGCCCTTGCCCATCGAGCGGATGATCCGCCAGCCGCCCATGTAGGTGCCGAGCGCGATCGCGGCGCCGGCCGAGACGATCACCCAGGTGGGGGGCAGCGCGCCGTGCGGCAGGGCGCCGACCGAGACCAGGGTCAGGGTGATGATGCCCATCGTCTTCTGGGCGTCGTTGGTGCCGTGCGCGAGCGAGATCAGCGAGGAGGAGAAGACCTGGCCGGTCTTGAAGCCCTTCTCGGTGGCCGCGGCGTTGCCCTTGCGGGTGATCGCGTACGCCAGCTTGGTGGCGCCCCAGGAGGCGAGGCCAGCGACGAAGGGGGAGGCGACCGCCGGGATGATGATCTTGGTGATCACGGTGTCGAAGTTGACGCCGTTCATGCCGACGCCGACGATCGTGGCGCCGATCAGGCCGCCGTACAGGGCGTGCGAGGAGCTGGACGGCAGACCCCGCAGCCAGGTCAGCAGATTCCAGAGGATCGCTCCGGCCAGTGCGGCGAAGATGATCTCGGGGTGGACGCCGGCCTTCTCGTTGACGATGCCACCGGAGATGGTGGTGGCGACCTTCACGGACAGGAACGCGCCCGCGAAGTTGAGCAGGGCCGCGATGGTGACCGCGACCTTCGGACGAAGGGCCCCGGTCGCGATCGCGGTGGCGGCCGCGTTGGCGGTGTCGTGGAACCCGTTGGTGAAGTCGAAGGCGAGCGCCGTGATGATCACAACGGCCACCAGGAACGAGATGTGTTCCATACCCAAACAATCGTCGTAGTTGTCGCACGGACGTTGATGACGTCGCGACCGTAGGTCTGTTGGGTAAACGGAAGGTGAACTGAGCCGGGAATCGTGGTTCCGCGGGTGGCTCAGCGGTGGCCGGAAGCTTTCGGCGGGGTGGCCTGGACCGCGCTGAGCTGGACATTAGCGAAGAACGCCCTGGTTCGCCCACGTTTGCTGAGAGCTGTCTCACAGATCAATCGAGAATTAACCTCCAGGCCCGCGTGCGCTCTGTTTCCGACGAGTAACCCGTGGGAGGATCTGCGGGATCCGGCAGGGTCACGGGCAGTGCAGGAACAGGCGGGCGGGGAGGACCACCCATGGGCGGGGCTGGACAGCGCACGGAGACGGCAGGCGTACGCCCCTGGGTACGGGCAGCACTTCGGTGCGGAGCCGTTCTCGCGGCCGCCGCACTCGCACTGCCGGCGTCCACCCAGGCCGCCTACGCCGCACCCGACCCGGGGGCGGGCGTCACGGTGGCACCCGGAGCGGACCCGCTGGCCGCCGCCAAGGCCACCCTCGGGCCGCTGCTCGACCGGCTGCACGCGCTGTACCAGAGCGCCGAGGCCGCGACCGAGCAGTACAACGGGGCGGTGGCGAAGGTCGCCGAGCAGCAGGCCTCGCTCACCGACCTCCAGGGGAAGCTGGACCGGCAGCAGAAGCAGGTCGACACCGGCACGGACATCGCCGCCCAGCTCGCCGCCGCCCAGTACCGCAACGGCTCCGCCTCCGCGTACGCCGAACTGCTGCTCTCCAAGGACCCGTACGAGGCGGTCACCATCGCCGAGCTGCTGGCCGCGGCCAGCCGGTCGCAGTCCGAGTTCCTGGACCGGCTGAAGGCTGACCGGGACGCGCTCGACGGGCTGAAGAAGCAGACCGAGGAGGCGCTGAAGACCTCCCAGACGCTGGTTGCCCAGCAGGACGCCGCCAAGGCCAAGGTCGCCACCGACCTCGCCTCGGTCGAGCAGCTGGTCTCCTCGCTGACCGGCGCACAGCGCTCCGAGCTGGAGCAGGTGGAGAAGGCCAAGGCCGACGAGGCCCAGCTCGCCTTCCTCGCCTCCGGCGCCCTCGGCAAGGGCGAGCGCACCCCCTCGCTGAACGGGCGCGGGGCAGTGGCCTTCGCGCTGGCGCAGGTGGGGAAGCCGTACCTGTGGGGCGGCATCGGCCCGGACTCCTACGACTGCTCCGGCCTCACCTCGCAGGCCTGGCTGCACGCCGGCAAGCCGATCCCGCGCACCAGCCAGGAGCAGTGGGCGCAGCTGCAGCACGTCCCGCTGAACCAGCTGCGGCCGGGCGACCTGGTGATCTACTTCCAGGACGCCTCGCACGTCGCGATGTACATCGGCGGCGGGCTGATCGTCCAGGCCCCGCGGCCGGGGGCGTTCATCAAGGTCTCGCCGATCGGCTCGATGTCGATCCTCGGGGCCGTCCGGCCCGACCCGGACGGTGCGGCGGACGACGCCGGCGGCGCCTGGAAGGTGCCCGACCTGCCGAAGGGCTGGGACTCCGTCACCCCGATCGCGCCCAGCCCGGCCAACCAGGTCACGCCGACCCCCGCCCCGGGCAGCCCGGCGACCCAGCAGCCGACCGCCCCGGGCACGCCGACCGGCACGCCGTCCGGCACCGGCACGCCGTCGGACCCGGGGACGCCCACCGGCACCGGCACCCCGAGCAACCCGGGCACGCCGTCCGGTACCGGCGCGCCGACCCAGACGCCGACGGGCACGCCGACCCAGACCCCGACCGGCAGTCCGACCGGGACGCCGACGGGCACGCCGACGCAGACGCCGACCGGCAGTCCGACCCAGGCCCCGACGGGCACGGGCTCCCCGAGCACCACGGGCTCGGCCGGTGCCTCGGCCCCGGGCAGCGCGACGGCGACCCTGCCGCTGGGCGGCCTGCTGCACTGACCCGGTACGACGGAGGCCGCCCCACGTCGGGTGACGTGGGGCGGCCTCCGTGTTCCCGCTACTCGGCCTCGCCGGAGTCGGGCTCGAAGCGTACGACGACGGCCTTGGAGGTGGGGGTGTTGCTGATGTCGGCGGTGGAGTCGAGGGGCACCAGGACGTTGGTCTCGGGGTAGTAGGCGGCCGCCCCGGCGCGGGCCACGGGGTAGTGGACGACGCGGAAGTGGGGGGCGCGGCGCTCGGTGCCGTCGGTCCACTCGCTGACCAGGTCGACGTACTGGCCCTCGACCAGGCCGAGGTCGGCGGCGTCGGCGGGGTTCACCAGAACCACCCGGCGGCCGCCCTTGATGCCGCGGTAGCGGTCGTCGAGCCCGTAGACGGTGGTGTTGTACTGGTCGTGGGAGCGCAGGGTCTGCAGCAGCAGGCGGCCCGCCGGGACCTCGGGGGCGAACAGCGGGTTGACCGTGAAGTTGGCCTTGCCCGTCGCGGTGGGGAAGGTGCGGGAGTCGCGCGGGCCGTGCGGGAGGGTGAAGCCGCCGGGGCGGCGGACCTTCTCGTTGTAGTCGTCGAAGCCCGGCACGACCCGGGCGATCCGGGCCCGCAGAGTGTCGTAGTCGGAGGCGAAGTCCTCCCACGGCACGGTGTCCTGCGGCCCGAAGACGGTCCGGGCGAGGCGGCAGACGATCGCGGTCTCGGAGAGCAGGCCGGGCGCGGGCGGACGCAGGCCGCCGCGCGAGGCGTGGACCTGGCCCATCGAGTCCTCGACGCTGACGAACTGGGCGCCGTGCGCGGTGACGTCCCGGTCGGTGCGGCCGAGGGTCGGCAGGATCAGGGCGCGGGCGCCGGTGACCACGTGCGAGCGGTTGAGCTTGGTGGAGACGTGGACGGTCAGCCGGCAGCGCCGCATCGCGGCCTCGGTGACCTCGGTGTCCGGGGTGGCCGCGACGAAGTTGCCGCCCATCGCGAAGAACACCTTGACCTTGCCGTCGCGCATCGCGCGGATGGTGTCCACCGAGTCGAGGCCGTGCTCGCGCGGCGGCTCGAAGCCGAACTCCTTGCCCAGCGCGTCGAGGAAGGCCGTCGCCGGCCGCTCGAAGATGCCCATCGTCCGGTCGCCCTGGACGTTGCTGTGCCCGCGCACCGGGCAGACCCCGGCGCCGGGGCGGCCGACATTGCCGCGCAGCAGCAGGAAGTTGACCACCTCGCGGATGGTCGGCACGGCGTGCTTGTGCTGGGTGAGGCCCATCGCCCAGCAGACGATGACCTTCTCGGAGGCCAGCACCAGCCGGCCGAGCTCCTCGATCTGCTCCCAGGGCAGGCCGGTCGCGGCGAGCACGTCCTCCCGGTCCGTCTTCCGGGCCTGCGCCTCGAACTCCTCGTAGCCGTGGCAGTGTTCGGCGACGAAGGCGCGGTCGACGCCGTCCTGCTCCAGGATGATCCGGTTGAGCGCGCGGAACAGCGAGAGGTCCCCGCCGGGGCGGATCTGCAAGAAGAGGTCGGTCAGCTTGGTGCCGTGGCCGACCAGACCGCGGGCGTGCTGTGGGTTCTTGAAACGCTCCAGGCCCGCCTCCGGCAGCGGGTTCACGCTGACGATCGTGGCGCCGGCCCGCTTGGCACGCTCCAGGGCGGAGAGCATCCGGGGGTGGTTGGTGCCCGGGTTCTGGCCGGCCACGATGATCAGGTCGGCCTGGTAGAGGTCCTTGAGGCTGACGCTGCCCTTGCCGACGCCGAGCGTCTCGGTGAGCGCCGAACCGGACGACTCGTGGCACATGTTGGAGCAGTCCGGCAGGTTGTTGGTGCCCAGCCGGCGGGCGAACAGCTGGTACGCGAAGGCGGCCTCGTTGCTGGTCCGGCCGGAGGTGTAGAAGGCGGCGCCGTCCGGAGTGTCCAGGGCGCGCAGCTCCTCGGCGATCAGCGCGAAGGCGTCGTCCCAGGAGACCGGCGTGTAGTGGGTGGCGCCCTCGTCGAGCAGCATCGGCTGGGTGAGCCGGCCCTGCTGGCCGAGCCAGTAGCCGGAACGCTCGGCGAGTTCGGCGACCGGGTGGGCGGCGAAGAACTCGGCCCGGATCCGGCGCTCGGTGGCCTCCTCGGCGACGGCCTTCGCGCCGTTCTCGCAGAACTCGGCGGTGTGGGTCTTGTCCGGCTCGGGCCAGGCGCAGCCGGGGCAGTCGAAGCCGTTCGGCTGGTTGACCTTGAGCAGGGTGGCGAGGGTGCGACGGGCACCCATCTGCTCGGCGGCCATCCGCAGGCTGTGGCCGACGGCGGGCAGGCCGGCGGCCGCGTGCTGGGGCGCGGACACCCCGGGGGCGTCCTGCGCCGGGTCGCTCTGCGGGGCCTGCTTGGCCATGACTGCGCTCCTCGGGTTCTGCTGGTCGAACCACCGCACCGTCGCGGGGGCTCGGGCCATCCTTCCACCTGGGCCGGAACAAGGGGAGGGCCGTCGGTAGAGTCTGGGCGTCATGACGGGAGGGGGAGGGGCGCGTGCGAGTCGGTGACGTTCTCGACGGCCGGTACGAGCTGGGGGAGAAGCTCGGCCAGGGCGGCTTCGGGGTGGTGTGGCGGGCCCAGGACAGCCGGATGCGGCGGCCGGTGGCGGTCAAGGTCATCGGGCACCACGGCGGCGACCACGGGAAGGCCGCGCTGCGGTTCGTCCGGGAGGCCTGCGCGGCCGGGAACCTGTCGCACCCGCACATCGTCACGGTGCACGACCTCGGCCAGTGCGAACTCGGCGGCCAGGAGGTCACCTTCCTGGTGATGGAGCTGCTCATCGGCCGCACCCTGACCGAGGTGCTGCGGGCGGGGGTGCCCGAGCCGGCGCTCAGCCTGCGCTGGGGGCAGCAGATCAGCGGCGCCCTGGCGGCGGCGCACGACGCGGGCATGGTGCACCGGGACATCAAGCCGGACAACGTGATGATCACCGACGCCGGGCACCTGAAGGTGCTGGACTTCGGGATCGCCCAGTTGGACGGCGGCGCGGGCGGGTTGACCACCACCGGGACGATCGTCGGCAGTCCGGCGTACATGGCACCGGAGCGCTGGACCGGCGGCCGGGTGGACGGTCGGGCCGACCTCTACGCGCTGGGCTGCGTGCTGGTCGAACTCTTCACCGGGGCGCGGCCGTTCAGCGGGGACTCGACGCCGGTGCTGATGTACCAGCACCTCAACGAGGCGCCGGCGCCGCTGGACCCGGCGCAGTTCGGGCTGCCGCCGCAGGTGGCGGGGCTGGTCGCGGAGCTGCTGGCGAAGGACCCGGCGGACCGGCCGGCCGACGCCCGGACGGTCGAGCGGCGGTTGGCGGAGCTGGCGGGGTGGCAGGGCGGCGGGGCGAGGACCGGTGCGTCGGCGCCGACGGTGGTGGACCGGCCGGCTCCGGCCCCCGTCCCCACTCCGACGCCTGCCCCGGCCCCGGCCCCGGTGTCGGTGGGCCCGGTGTCGGTGGGCCCGGTGGTGCCGCCCGCGCCGACCACGCCCCCGCCCGCACCCCCTGCCCCGCCCACGCCGCCCGCCGCCCCGCCGGTGGTGCCCGGGCCGGCGGTGCTGTCCCCGCTGACCACCCCGCCGGTGGTCGCCGCCCCGCCGTCCGCGGAGGCCGTACGGGCCGGGCTGCGCGAACGCCGCTCGGCCGCGTACCAGGCGGCGACGGCGGGCGAGTCCGCGATCCAGCTGCAAGCGATCGCCCAGGAGTGCGTCACCGCGCTCGGCGCGACCGACCGGGACACGCTGGCCGCCTGGCGGGACTTCACCTGGTACCTCAGCCGGGCCGGGGACCTGGACGGCGCGATCCGGCTCCTGTCCACCGTCGTGGACGACATGCGCTCGGCGCTCGGCCCGGCCGACCCGGACACCCTGGGCGCCCGCTACCACCTGGCGTGGTGCATCGGCGAGAGCGGCTCGGCCGTCACCGCGATCCGGCTGCTGCACGAGCTGCTGCCGGACCTGACCGCGGCCTGGGGCCCGCAGGACAGCCGGGTCCTGAAGGCCCGGCACGACCTCGCCGTCCACCTGGCCAACCGGGGCGACCTGCAGAGCGCGGTGGTGCAGCTGCACTCGCTGCTGCCCGACCTCGTCCGGGCGCTGGGCGAGCACCACCCGAGCACCGTCCAGGCCTGGCAGGACCTGGCCGGCTACCAGCAGCGGCTCGCCCAGAGCGGCCGCAGGGGGCTCGGCGGTTCGAACCGCCGCAAGGCGCCGAGGATGAGCCGGATGGAGGCGCTGGTGCTGGTCCGGCGGCTGCGGGTGTGGGACTTCGCCACCGACCAGGAGGCCCGGGCCGCCATCGACGCGCTGGACCGGGGGATCGGCCTCAAGGGCCTCGCCGACCTGGTCTTCGAGGCCCCGGACCACGTCTCGGACGAGGACCTGGTGGAGGAGATCTTCGGGCCGTAGGCGCCCTGAACACCCGGCGCTCACGCCGCCAGCGCCGCCGTCGGGAGCGCGGCCAGCGAGCAGTCGGTGCAGCCGGAAGCCGGGCGGACCGGAGGAAGCCCAAGCCCCAAGGGCCTTCCCCGTTCACCCGCTCGCCCCGGCCCGCCGCTATGGTGGCCCATCCGGCGGCGAACGACGTACGGGCGCGGTCGAGTTGGGGGAGGGCATGCACAAGGGCGAGGTGCTCGACGGTCGCTTCCGGCTGGACGACTTCCTGGGCAGGGGCGGCTTCGGATCGGTCTGGCGGGCGACCGACAACTGGCTGGAGCGGGAGGTCGCGATCAAGCTGCTGCTGGCCGAGCACGCCGCCGACCGGGAGGCCGTCGGGCGGTTCGTCCGCGAGGCCAAGCTGGCCGGCGGCCTGTCCAACCCGCACATCGTCACGGTGCACGACTACGGCCGGGTCGCCGACGGTGACGGGGAGATGCACTACCTGGTGATGGAGCTGGTCCGCGGCCGGCCGCTGTCCAAGATCCTCAAGGAGGGCCGGCCGGACCACGGACGCGCGCTGGCCTGGATGGGGCAGATCTGCGAGGCGCTCGACGCGGCGCACCGCAGCGGTGTCATCCACCGGGACATCAAGCCAGAGAACGTGATGATCTCGGACAGCGGGGACCGGGCGAAGGTGCTGGACTTCGGCATCGCCCGGCTGCTCACCCAGTCCACCGGGCTCACCTCCACCGGCAGCGTGGTCGGCACCGTCCCGTACCTGGCGCCCGAGTGCTGGTCCGGCGGCACCGTGGACGGCCGGGCCGACCTCTACGCGCTCGGCGTGATGCTGTACGAGGTCAGTACCGGCCGGCGGCCGTTCTACGCCGACTCGCCGTACGAGTACATGGCCAAGCACCTGGAGGTGACCCCGCTGCGGATCCGCAGCCACGACCCGGCGCTGGCCGACCTGGTCGCCCGGCTGCTCGCCAAGCGGCCCGCCGACCGGCCGGCCGACGCCGCCGAGGTGCTGGAGCGGCTGCGCCGGATCCGGCCGGGGATGCTGCGGCCGGACGACCCCAGCCCGGAACAGCTGCGCCGCCGGGCCGACCAGGCCTGGCAGCTCGGCGTCGGCGGCAAGGCTGGGGAGGCCGTGCAGGTCCTGCTGAAGCTCGTTCCCGACTTCGCCCGGATCTGCGGTCCGGCGGACCCGCGCACCCTGCGCACCTGCCACGACCTGGCCCTCTGGCTGGCCCGGGACGGCAGCCGGGGCGCCGCCGTCGAGCTGCTGGAGGCGCTGACGCTGGAGCCCGGCGCCGCCCCGGAGACCCGGGACGACCTGCGGCGCGACCTCGCGCACTGGCAGCGGGAGGCCGCCCGGCTCGGCCCGGGCGAGGGGCGGGGCCCGGGGCCGCTACGCCTGGGGGTGCTGCTCGGCGGCGGCGCGCAGGGCCGCTGAGGCGCCGACGGCGATCGGGTCGCCGTGCCCGAACACCACCGTCTCCACCGGCAACGCGGTCAGCCGGTGGAAGGAGGCGAGGGCCAGCGCCGGGTCGGTGTTGAACACCCCCGGCCTGGTCTGCCCCTGGACGTTGGACACGATGTCCCCGGTGAACAGCACCCCGGGCCCCGGCAGGTGCAGCGCGATGCTGCCGTCGGTGTGGCCGGGCACGTGCACGACCAGCGCGCCGCCGCCGATGTCCAGCACGTACCCGTCCTCGACCTCGCGGTGGACCGGGCAGGGCTCGGCGGGCGGGATCGGCGGCAGGCCGTCCCACAGCTCCTGTTCGAAGGCGTTCAGCACCGGCGGCGCCGCTGGCTGCTCGCGCCGGACGACCGGCGCCTCCAGCCGGTGCGCCACCACCTCGGCGCTCCAGCGGCGGGCCAGCTCGGCGGCCGAGCCGGTGTGGTCCTCGTGGTGGTGGGTGAGCACGATCCGGCGCAGTGCGGCCGGATCCAGCCCGATGGTGCGGATGCCCTTCTCGATCCCGTCCGCCGACCCGGCGATGCCGGTGTCGACCAGGGTCAGTCCGTGTTCGTCCCGCCAGAGGTAGGCGGTGCCGAACTCCAGGGTGATCATGTGCAACTCGTCGCGTACCCGGGTGATCTCCATGCTCGGATCCTGCGCCCTCCGGCGCCGCCGTACGCCCGCGTTCGCTCTGGGCCTGTCCCGGGTGTGCGCGGTCCGCTCCCGGCGGATCCGCCTGCGGGTGTCAACCGTACGGGCCGCCGATTCGGGCCCTCGGGCTCCGGTGGGATTTGATGGGAATTCGCCCATCGGGACGGTCTGGTCCGCTGCCTCGGGCCGTTGGTATACCTCGTTGCCAGACTCGGGAGCGGTGTCCGTGCCGCCCCGGTGAGCTGCGACGAAAGGCTGGTGAGGGATCGATGAAGCTCCTCCGCGTCGGACCCCCGGGCGCCGAGCGCCCGGTCGTGCTGGGCGAGGACGGTACCGCGTACGACCTCTCCGGGCGGGCCCGCGACCTCGACGGGGCCTTCCTGGCCGGGCTGGACACCGACGCCCTGGCCCGGGAGGTGGCCGCCGGCCTGCTGCCGGTGGTGGACCTGGACGGCCTCAGGGTGGGTGCGCCGGTGGCCCGGCCGGGCAAGGTGGTCGGCATCGGGCTCAACTACCGCGACCACGCGGCCGAGGCCGGGGCCGCGATCCCGGACGAGCCGGTGATCTTCCTCAAGCCGAGCTCCACCGTGGTCGGCCCGTACGACGAGGTCCTGGTGCCGCGCGGCGGCGAGAAGACCGACTACGAGGCCGAGCTGGCGATCGTGATCGGTCGCACCGCCCGCTACCTGGACTCGCACGCCGAGGCCGCCGGGGTGATCGCCGGCTACACGATCGCCAACGACGTCACCGAGCGGGCCTTCCAGTTCGAGCGCGGCGGCCAGTGGGACAAGGGCAAGTCGGCGGAGACCTTCACCCCGCTCGGGCCCTGGCTGGTCACCGCCGACGAGGTGGCCGACCCGCAGGCCCTGGAGCTGCGGCTCTGGGTCAACGGCGAGCAGCGGCAGCACGGCAACACCGCCGAGATGATCTTCCCGGTGCTCGAACTCGTCCGCTACGCGAGCCGGTTCATGGTGCTGGAGCCCGGCGACGTGATCGTCACCGGCACCCCGGCCGGGGTCACCCTGGGCCGCCCCGGCACGCCGTTCCTCGCCCCAGGCGACGTGGTCGAGATCGAGATCGACGGCCTCGGCCGCCAGCGCCAGGTGCTCGGCAAGGCGTAGCCTCCGGGTGCACCCGACCCTTGGCACGGGGTCGGGAAGGCCCTGCCGCGAGCCAGGCCCCGGCCCCTGCCCCGGTCATCGCGAGCCGAGACCGCGTTGCCGCCCGCCCAGCACCGCGCGCAGCCGCCCGGCCCGGTCGGTACTCGGGCCGTCCAGCGCGAGCAGCCCCGCCAGCACCTCCGCCGTCTGCGGATCGTGCAGCGCCGTCGCCGCCGCCATCGCCGTGAACTGGTCCACCAACCAGTCGCGCAGCTCCGCCACCGGCAGCGCGCGCCCCTCGTCCAGCCAGCTCAGCGAGGCGCCCTCGACCACCGCGATCCACGAGCGCACCAGCAGGGTCAGCCGCGGCCCGGCCTCCCGCACGCCCAGGTGCCGTACGGTCCGCTTGAGCGCCGCCCGCCGGACGTCGTCCACGATCGCCGAGGTGCGGGCCGTCTCCACCACCGAACCGCCGCGCAGCAGTGCCGAGTAGCCGGCCTGGTGCTCGGACACGAAGTCGAAGTAGCCGTCCAGTACGGACGCCAGCTGCTCGGACGGCGTCCCGGTCGGCGGGACGGTGAACCGGCTGGTCAGCTCGTCGGCCGCGGTGCGCAGCGCGGCCTCGTACAACTGCTGCTTGCCGCCCGCGAAGTAGCGGTAGACCAGCGGCCGGGAGGCCCCGGCGGCCTCGGCGACGTCGTCCAGGCCCACCTCCTCGGGCGGCCGGGAGGCGAACAGTTCCAGGGCGACCGCGATCAGCTGCTCACGCCGCTGTTCGACCGGCAGCCGCCGGTAGCCGGTGCGGCGCGGCCGCAGGTCGGGCGCGGCCGGGGTGGGGACCGGTCCGGGTGCCGTGGTGGGGCGGGCTTTCATGGCCGTCAGCGTAATGGGCGTCGGATCGATCGGGACCTGTCGGGCACGGATCTTTCCGAACGGGCGTTTGTGTCGCCCACCGTCCGTCAGATTCCGGGCCGGTGCAGGTCAACCGGTCTGCGGCAGGGGCTTGCAAACGGCCCCGGCAACGCGATGATGTCCGGATGGTTGAAGAACTGATCACCTCCGGCGGCGACACCCCGCGCCGCATCGCCGACGACTACGTCCGCACCCTGGCCGAGCTCGACCCGCTGACCGCGGTGTACCTCGGCTTCGACCCCGAGGGCGACCGCCTGCCCGACCTCTCCCCGGCCGGCACCGAGGCGATCGCCGACCTGGGCCGCCGTACCCTGGCCCGGCTGGACGAGGCCGAGCGAGCCGGCGCCGCCGAGGACGAGGCCGAGCGCCGCTGCGCCCGGCTGCTGCGCGAGCGGCTGACCGCCGAACTCGCCGTCCACGAGGCCGGCGAGAACTTCCGCGCGGTGCGCAACCTGGCCTCCCCGGTGCACAACACGCGGGAGGCCTTCACCCTGATGCCCACCGGCACCGAGGCCGAGTGGCAGGTGATCGGCCGTCGGCTGGCCCGCTTCCCGCTGGCGCTGGAGCAGTACCGGCAGACCCTGGCGGAGGGCGTCGAGCGCGGTCTGCTGTCCGGTCCCCGTCAGGTGGAGACCGTGATCGGGCAGTTCGGCGAGTGGCTGGACGGCGAGGTGCCCGGCGGGTGGTTCGGGCAGTTCGTCCAGGACGCCCCGGAGGGCGTGCGCGCCGAGCTGTCCGCCCACGCGGTGGCCGCCGCCGAGGCGCTGGCCGCGCTGCGCGACTGGATGCGCGACGTGTACGCCCCGGCCGCCGCCGGCACCCCGGACCAGGTCGGCCGGGAACGCTACGGCCGCTGGGTGCGCTACTGGACCGGCGCCGACCTGGACCTGGACGAGGCCTACGCCTGGGCCTGGGGCGAGTTCCACGACCTGTACGCGCAGATGACGGCGGAGGCCGAGAAGGTCCGCCCGGGTTCCGACCCGATGGCGGCGATGAAGTGGCTGGAGGAGGACGGTCCGGCCATCGAGGGCGCCGAGCCGACCCGGGAGTACCTCCAGGGCCTGATGGACCAGGCGGTCCGGGACCTCCAGGGTACCCACTTCGACCTGGCCGAGCCGGTCACCCGGGTCGAGTCGCGGATCGCCCCGGCCGGCAGTGCCGCCGCGCCGTACTACACCGCGCCCTCGCTGGACTTCAGCCGCCCAGGCCGGACCTGGCTGCCGCTGCTCGGCAAGGACCGCTTCCCGGTCTGGGACCTGGTCTCCACCTGGTACCACGAGGGTGTCCCGGGCCACCACCTGCAGCTCGCGCAGTGGAACTACGTCGCCGACCGGCTCTCCACCTACCAGGTGAGCCTCGGTGGGGTCAGCGCCAACCTGGAGGGCTGGGCGCTGTACGCCGAGCGCCTGATGGACGAGCTCGGCTACCTCACCGACCCGGGCCACCGCCTGGGCTACCTCAACGCCCAGATGATGCGGGCGCTGCGGGTCATCATCGACATCGGCATGCACCTGGGCCTGGACTTCCCGGCCGACTCCCCGTACAAGCCGGGCGAGCCGGTGAGCCCGGAGCACGCCCGCGAGTTCTTCGGCCGGTACTGCGGCCTGTCCGCCGACTTCCTGGACAGCGAGCTGGTCCGCTACCTGGGCCTGCCCGGCCAGGCGATCGGCTACAAGCTCGGCGAGCGCGCCTGGCTGCGCGGCCGGGCGGCGGCGAGGGCGGCGCACGAGGCCCGCGGCGAGGAGTTCGACCTCAAGGCCTGGCACATGGCGGCGCTCTCGCAGGGCTCGTTGGGGCTGGACGACCTGGTCGCGGAGCTGTCGGCGCTGTAGGACCGGTGCGGAGTGGGGCTCCGGGACTCGGTCGCGAGTCCTGGGGCCGCTGCGGTGGCCGACGCGAAGCCGCCACGGACCGATTGAGAGCGGCCGATCGGCAGCACCCCGATTGAAAGCTTGCAGCAAGGTATTGCAGTCAACCTCCGGCGCCTGCTTGACTCCTGGCCACCGTCCAGGGACCAAGGAGGCGCCGCCATGCTGCCGGAAACCGAGTCGCCCGAGTTCGACCTGCTGGTCGTCGGCGGTGCCGGGGTGGACACCATCGTCCGGGTCGAGCGGCTGGAGATCCCGCCCGGCGACTCGCGGTTCGTCGAGCCGGTGCGCGACTACGTCGGCCACACCGGCAACGGCGTCGCCCTCGGCGCCCACCGCCTCGGCCTGCGCACCGCCTTCCTGGACTTCCTCGGCGACGACCCGCAGGGCGACCTGGTCCGCGCCCACTACCGGCGGCACGGGCTGCACTTCGCGCACCTGGTGAGCCCGCACGGCACCCCGCGCGGGGTCAACCTGGTGGACGCGGACGGCCGCCGGTTCTCCTTCTTCGACGGCCGGCACCCCGCCGACCTGCGGCTCCCGCGCGAGTTGTACCTCCCGTACGTCGAGCGCAGCCGGCACGTCCACCTCTCGATCACCGGCGTCAACCGCGACATGTACGACGACCTGCGCCGGCTGGGCCGCACCACCTCCACCGACCTCCACGACTGGGACGGCGCGAACCCCCACCACCGTGACTACGCGCTCGGTTCCGACCTGGTGTTCCTCTCGGTGGCCGGCTGCCGCGGCCGGCACGAGCAGGTGATGCGGGCGATCCTCGCCGAGGGCCGGGCCAGCGCGGTCACCGCCACCGCGGGCGCGGAGGGCTGCTACCTGCTCACCCGCGAGGACGGCGTCCTGCGCCACCTGCCCGCCGTCGACCCGGGCCGCCCGGTGGTGGACACCAACGGCGCCGGGGACGCCTTCGTCTCCGGGTTCCTGTACGCCTGGTTCCGCGGACACCCGCCGCTGGACTGCGCCCGGGCCGGTTCGGCGGCCGGCGCGTTCACCTGCACCACTGCCGGTACGCACACCGACTTCATCGGCCCCCGCGCACTGGATACCCTGCTGTCCCGGTGACCGATTTCTCATCGACCTTCAAGCCTGCGGTAACAACCTTTGCAGGCTGAGGCGTCATAGTCGTTGACCGAACGCCGCCACCGACCACGGCAGGAGACAGGCATGGGTCAGCACCGCCGCAAGAGGTCGCGCCGTCACCGTCTGCTCGCCCCGTCACTGTTCACCGCGCTGTCCGCGGTCGTGGTGGCCGCGGTGGTGACCGGGGCGCACGAGCTGAACCTGTCCGACGCGACGGCCGCCGGGAAGGAGGCCCGCAGCGCCCGGGTCGTCGCGTCCGCGCCGACCGCCAGCCCGAGCGCCGCCACGGCGGAGCCCGCACCGCCCGCCCCGGCCGCGGCCACCACGCCGAGCGACAGCCCGACCCCCGCCGACACCCCTGCCGACACCCCCACGGCCACCCCTTCGGCCACCCCCACCACCCTCGGCACGACCGCCTCCGCCCCCACCGCCGACAAGGAGAGCTCCATCGTCGGCGCGCTGTTCAGCGGCTCGGTCGCGGCCGGCAACCACTTCTGCACCGCCAGCGTGCTGCACAGCGCCACCGGCAACCTGCTGCTGACCGCCGCCCACTGCATCACCAGCACCGACGGCGTCACCTTCGTCCCCGGCTACCGCGACGGCTCCGCCCCGTACGGCACCTGGCGGGTGACCGCGGTCCACACCACCGCCGGCTGGTCCCAGAAGGGCGACGTGGACGAGGACTTCGCGATCCTGGAGACCGCCCCCAGCAACGGCCGCAAGGTCGAGGACGTGGTCGGCGGCAACCGCCTGGGCGCGGGCGAGCCCTTCGGTTCCACAGTCCGCCTGTACGGCTACCCGGCCGACGCCGAGACGCCCAGCCTCTGCACCAACACCACCGCCCAGGAGAGCGCCTACCAGCGCGTCATCCAGTGCCCGTCCTACCCGGCCGGCACCAGCGGCGGCCCGTGGATCAGCGCGGCCACCGGTGACGTGGTCGGCGCCATCGGCGGCTACCAGCAGGGCGGCGACAGCGACGACACCTCGTACAGCGCCTACTTCGACCACACCATCGCCGAGCTGTACGCCCAGGCGGAGTCCGCCGCGTCCTGACCCCCGCGCGGCGCCGGCCCCTTCGGGGGCCCGACCCCACCGCCGCCGGTCCCCTCCGGGCCCGGACTGCCCGCAACCCTGCTCCGGACATGACGAAGGCCCAGATCCGTGGATCAACTCCACTGATCTGGGCCTCGGTTGCACTTACCGCGAAGTGCCCCCGGTAGGATTCGAACCTACGCACCCGCCTCCGGAGGGCGGTGCTCTATCCCCTGAGCTACGGGGGCCTGTTGGCCTGTCGGTCGCTTCCGCGTTCCGACGGAATGAACACTACCAGGCTTCGGCCGTGGTCCGTGCACGGGTTTCCGGAAAGATCGTCGGGGTCGGCCCGGGGCGGAAGTGCCCAAAGGCCGGACGTATCGGCGGGCCCGCCGATACCCTCGGTGAGGTGTCGGGAGTGTCCGGGCGGGTCCTCGTGGTGGACGACAGCGAGGTGATCCGCCAGCTGATCAGGGTCAACCTGGAGCTCGAGGGCTTCGAGGTGGTGACCGCCGCCGACGGCGCCGAGTGCCTGGAGGTCATCCGCCGGGTGAAGCCGGACGTGGTGACCCTGGACGTGGTGATGCCGCGGCTGGACGGCCTGCGGACCGCGGCCCGGCTGCGCGCGACCCCGGACACCAGTCGGCTGCCGATCGCGATCGTGAGCGCCTGCACCCCGGCGGATCTGGACCTGGGGGAGACCGTCGGGGTGGACGGCTACCTCGGCAAGCCCTTCGACCCGGCCGACCTGGTGGCCCTGGTCCGGCGCCTGATGCGACTCACCGGACAGCCCGAAGTGTTTCGCCCTGAGCGAACAGATCGCACGGATCGCTGCTGACACCGCTGGACGCACGGCGCGGCGGCGCCTCCACGCGTCTCAACCGGTAAACCGAGTGGCGGGCGGGCACCCCGTCTCGCCTACGCTTGGCGTCGTGACCCCCGCAGACCTTTCCCAGGCAATCCAGGCCGCAGTGAGCTCCGCCGTCGAGGCGGGCGAGCTGGCCGTCGCCGTGCCCGAGCACGTGACGGTCGAGCGGCCCAAGAACCGGGACCACGGCGACTACGCGACGAACGTGGCCCTCCAGCTCGCCAAGGCGGCCGGCAAGCCGCCGCGAGCCGTTGCCGAGGTGCTGGCCGACCGCCTGCGAGGGATCACCGGCGTCGCCAGGGTCGACATCGCCGGTCCGGGCTTCCTGAACATCACCCTGGACACCGCCACCGCCGGTGCGCTCGCCCGCACCATCGTCGAGGCGGGCGAGACCTACGGCCGCAACGAGGCTCTCAAGGGCCTGAAGATCAACCTGGAGTTCGTCTCCGCCAACCCGACCGGCCCGATCCACATCGGCGGCGTCCGCTGGGCCGCCGTCGGCGACTCGCTGGCGCGCGTGCTGCGGGCCTCCGGTGCCGACGTCACCACCGAGTACTACCTCAACGACGCCGGCGTGCAGATCACCAAGTTCGCCGCCTCGCTGCAGGCCGCCGCGAACGGCCGCGAGGTGCCCGAGGGCGGGTACGTCGGCGAGTACGTCGTCGACATCGCCAAGGCGATCACCGGCGCCGTCCCCGGCGTGCTCGACCTGCCCGAGGACGAGCAGCTGCAGGTCTTCCGCACCGAGGGCCTCAAGCTCATGGTCGCCGAGATCAAGCGCTCGATGGACGAGTTCGGCACCCACTTCGACGTGTGGTTCTCGGAGAAGACGCTGCACGACTCCGGCGCCGTCGAGAAGGCCATCGACCGGCTGCGCGAGCAGGGCCACGTCTTCGAGCAGGACGGCGCGGTCTTCCTGCGCACCACCGACTTCGGCGACGACAAGGACCGCGTCCTGATCAAGGCCGACGGCGACAAGACCTACTTCGCCGCCGACGCCGCCTACTACCTGTCCAAGCGGGACCGCGGCGCCGAGGTCGCGCTCTACATGCTGGGCGCCGACCACCACGGCTACGTCAACCGCCTCAAGGCCATCTCGGCCTGCGCGGGCGACGACATGGACCGCAACATCGAGGTGAAGATCGGCCAGTTCGTGAAGATGCTTCGCGACGGCGAAGAGGTCCGCATGTCCAAGCGGGCCGGCAACATCATCACGATCGACGACGTGGTCGAGTGGATCGGCGTGGACGCCGCCCGCTACACCCTGGCGCGCTCGTCCACGGACTCGACGATCACGCTGGACATCAACATCCTGACCAGCCAGACCAACGAGAACCCGGTCTACTACGTCCAGTACGCCCACACCCGGATGTGCGGCGTGGCGCGCAAGGCCGTCGAGCTGGGCGTGGGCAAGGGCACGGTCGAGCAGTTCAAACCCGAGCTGCTCGCCACCGAGTGGGAGAACGACGTCCTCGGCGCCCTCGGCGAGTTCCCGCGCATCCTCGCCACCGCCGGCGAGCTGCGCGAGCCGCACCGGGTCGCGCGCTACCTGGAGGAGCTCGCGGGCAAGTACCACCGCCTGTACGAGAACTGCATGTTCCTGCCCAAGGGCGACGAGGAGCTCACCGACACGCACCGTGCCCGGCTCTGGCTGGTCGAGGCCACGCGCACGGTCATGGCCAACGGCCTCACGCTCCTGGGCGTGACGGCGCCCGAGCGGATGTAGGCACCAACCCCAAGCGCACAGCGGGGGGCGGCTGACGGTCAACGGGGACCGTCGCCGCCCCTCGCCATAGGTCTCGAAGGACTTTGCAGACATGAGTGAGCGAAGCGAGCGAATCATGGGTACTGCGCGTGGCGAATGCCCCGCCGAGCGCAGCGAGGTGGGCGCATGAGTCGCTCCGCACACCCCGCAGGCCCCCGGCACGGCGACGTGCTGCCCGAGGGCCACTACCAGGCCCCGCCGGCCGACCTGAACGCGCTCGACCCCAAGGTCTGGTCGCGCACCGTCGCCCGCAACGCCGAGGGCGTGGCCACCGTCGGCGGGATCGACGTCAAGAAGCTGGCGGCCGAGTTCGGCACCCCAGCCTACGTGCTGGACGAGGAGGACTTCCGGACCCGGGCCCGCGCCTGGCGGGACGCGTTCGGCGCCGACGCGGACGTCTTCTACGCCGGAAAGGCCTTCCTCTCCAAGGCGATCGTGCGCTGGCTGCACGAGGAGGGCCTCAACCTCGACGTGTGCAGCGCCGGCGAGCTGGCGGTCGCGCTGGCCGCCGGGATGCCGCCGGAGCGGATCGCGCTGCACGGCAACAACAAGTCGGTGGACGAGTTGGAGCACGCGGTGAAGACCGGCGTCGGGCACATCGTGCTCGACTCCTACGAGGAGATCGAGCGCCTGGCCGCGATCGCCACCCGCCAGGGCGTGCGCCAGCCGGTGCTGATCCGGATCACCGTCGGCGTCGAGGCGCACACCCACGAGTTCATCGCCACGGCGCACGAGGACCAGAAGTTCGGCCTCTCTCTGAATCTGGCTGCGCCGCGAAGCGGCTCGGTTGAGGGTGGTGGTGGGCGACGGGAGGGCGGCGGCGCGGCCGCCGAGGCGGTGCGCCGGGTGCTCGGCCACGACAGCCTGGAGCTGCGCGGCATCCACTCGCACATCGGCTCGCAGATCTTCGACACGGCCGGCTTCGAGGTGGCCGCCCGCCGGGTGGTCGGCCTGTTGGCCGGGATCCGCGACGAGCACGGCGTCCAGCTGCCCGAGATCGACCTCGGCGGCGGCCTCGGCATCGCGTACACCAGCGAGGACGACCCGCGCGAGCCGGCCGAGATCGCGGCCGCGCTGGCCGACATCGTCCGCCGCGAGTGCGCCGCCGCGAACCTCGACACCCCCCGGCTGTGCGTGGAGCCGGGCCGGGCGATCGTCGGCCCGACCGCGTTCACCCTGTACGAGGTCGGCACGGTCAAGCCGCTAGAGGGCCTGCGCACCTACGTCAGCGTGGACGGCGGGATGTCCGACAACATCCGCACCGCGCTGTACGACGCCGAGTACTCGGTGGCCCTGGTGTCACGCACCAGCGAGGCCGAGCCGATGCTGGTCCGGGTTGTCGGCAAGCACTGCGAGTCCGGTGACATCGTCGTCCGGGACGCCTTCCTGCCGGCCGACCTGACCCCGGGCGACCTGATCGCGGTGCCCGCCACCGGCGCCTACTGCCGCTCGATGGCGAGCAACTACAACCACGCCCTGAAGCCCCCCGTGCTCGCCGTCAAGGACGGTGCGGCCCGGGTGATCGTCCGGCGCGAGACGGAGGAGGATCTCCTGCGCCTGGATATCGGATGACGAAATTCTCGTCTCAGATCATGGAACGACCGTAGATCCGTGTGGAAAGTCCCCGAGACTGGTACGGACCGAAGTTCCCGGCGGCCCCGAAAAACCGCCGGAAATACCGAAGCACGATGAATGCAGAGCGGAGTCGGATGATGCGTACGCGCCCGCTGAAGGTGGCGTTGCTGGGTTGTGGTGTGGTGGGCTCCGAGGTGGCGCGCATCATGACGACGACGGCCGACGACCTCGCCGCTCGCATCGGTGCCCCGGTCGAGCTCGCCGGGATCGCGGTCCGCCGGGCCGGTCGGGTGCGTCCCGGTGTGCCGGAGCACCTGGTCACCACCGACGCCGAGGCCCTGATCAACCGGGGCGACATCGACGTGGTGGTCGAGGTGGTGGGCGGCATCGAGCCGTCCAAATCGCTGCTCCTGTCCGCCTTCGAGCAGGGCGCCTCGGTGGTCAGCGCCAACAAGGCGCTGCTCGCCCAGGACGGCACCGAGCTGCACGCCGCGGCCGCCGAGGCCGGGGTGGACCTGTACTACGAGGCCGCGGTGGCGGGCGCGATCCCGCTGCTGCGCCCGCTGCGCGAGTCCCTCGCGGGGGACAAGGTCAACCGGGTGCTGGGCATCGTCAACGGCACCACCAACTTCATCCTCGACAAGATGGACACCACCGGCGCCGGCTACTCGGAGGCGCTGGAGGAGGCCACCGCGCTCGGCTACGCCGAGGCCGACCCGACGGCCGACGTGGAGGGCTTCGACGCCGCCGCCAAGGCCGCGATCCTGGCCGGCATCGCCTTCCACACCAAGGTGACCGCGGCGGACGTCTACCGCGAGGGCATCACCGAGGTGACCGCCGCCGACATCGCCTCCGCCAAGGAGATGGGCTGCGTGGTCAAGCTGCTCGCGATCTGCGAGCGGGCGGCCGACGGCGAGTCCGTCACCGCACGGGTCCACCCGGCGATGATCCCGCTCTCGCACCCGCTGGCCTCGGTCCGCGAGGCGTACAACGCGGTGTTCGTCGAGGCCGAGGCGGCCGGCCGGCTGATGTTCTACGGCCCGGGCGCGGGCGGCTCGCCGACCGCCTCCGCAGTGCTCGGTGACCTGGTCGCGGTCTGCCGCAACAAGCTGGCCGGAGCCACCGGTCCCGGTGACTCGGTGTACACCCGGCTGCCGGCCAAGCCGATGGACGAGGTGGTCACCCGCTACCACGTCAGCCTGGACGTGGACGACCGCGCGGGCGTGCTCGCCCAGGTCGCGTCCGTGTTCGCCGAGCACGGTGTGTCCATCGACACCGTGCGCCAGCAGGGCCGCGACGGCGACGCCTCGCTCGTCGTGGTCACCCACCGTGCCACCGACGCCGCGCTGTCGGCGACGGTCGACAAGCTCCGCGCGCTGGACAGCGTGCGGGACGTGGCCAGCATCATGCGGGTCGAAGGGGAGTAAGGAACAGATGATGAGCGGCGTTGCCGAGAACGCGGCCAGAAGCACCCACACCCACACCCACCAGTGGCGCGGGCTGATCGAGGAGTACCGGGACCGTCTGCCGGTCACCGCGGCCACCCCGGTGGTCACCCTGCTGGAGGGCGGTACGCCCCTGGTCCCCGCCCAGGTGCTCTCCGAGCGCACCGGCTGCGAGGTCTACCTCAAGGTCGAGGGCGCCAACCCGACCGGCTCCTTCAAGGACCGCGGGATGACGATGGCCATCTCCAAGGCCAAGGAGGAGGGCGCGCAGGCCGTCATCTGCGCGTCCACCGGCAACACCTCGGCCTCCGCCGCCGCGTACGCGGTGCGGGCCGGGATGGTCTCCGCCGTGCTCGTCCCGCAGGGCAAGATCGCCCTCGGCAAGATGGGCCAGGCGCTGGTGCACGGCGCCAGGATCCTGCAGGTCGACGGGAACTTCGACGACTGCCTGACGCTCGCGCGCGAACTGTCCGAGAAGTACCCGGTGGCCCTGGTCAACTCGGTGAACCCGGCGCGGATCGAAGGCCAGAAGACGGCGGCCTTCGAGATCGTCGACATGCTCGGCGACGCCCCGGACATCCACGTCCTGCCGGTCGGCAACGCGGGCAACATCACCGCGTACTGGAAGGGCTACCGCGAGTACGCCGCCGACGGGATGGCCTCGCGCACCCCGCGGATGTGGGGCTTCCAGGCCTCCGGCTCGGCCCCGATCGTGGACGGCGCGCCCGTCCTCAAGCCGCAGACCATCGCGACCGCGATCCGGATCGGCAACCCGGCCTCCTGGGACTACGCGCTCGCCGCCCGGGACGAGTCCGGCGGCCTCATCGACAAGGTGACGGACCGTCAGATCCTCGCCGCCTACCGGCTGTTGGCCGCGCAGGAGGGCGTCTTCGTGGAGCCCGCCTCGGCCGCTTCGGTGGCCGGTCTGCTGGCCGAGGCGGAGGCCGGCCTGGTCGACCCGGGCCAGCGGATCGTCTGCACCGTGACCGGCAACGGCCTCAAGGACCCGGACTGGGCAGTGGCCGGCGCGCCGCAGCCGCAGGTCGTCCCGGTCGACCCGGAGGCCGCGGCCCAGCGGCTCGGACTGCTGGACTGACGACGGGGTCTGACGCTTCGACGGGCCGACTCTTTCGGGGGGAGGCCCGTCAAAGTTCCCCGCTGACTCCTTTGTGTCAATTCCGCTTCGCATTCCGATCCGATTCCGCCCCTCTCTTTGACAGAGAGGGGTACGCATTCCGGCCAGAAGCGGCAACACACCAGATCGAAGGCCCACGGGGTGTACCACTGGGGAACCTCTCTTCGATACTCTGGCTTCGGCCGTGTGGCACATGCCCCGGGCCCGTCCTGGTGCGGGCCGCGCCGACGACTGTGGCCGCCCGCCCTGTGGGTCCTCGGCCCTTCCCCCACCCTTGCACCGACGACGCGCTCCGCGCCGCCCGATTTCCCCAGGAGAGTCCACCGCATGGCCGGTCCTGCGTTCCGTGCCGCCGCCGTCCGGGTCCGGGTTCCCGCGACCAGCGCCAACCTCGGTCCGGGCTTCGACGCCTTCGGGCTCGCGCTGGGCCTGTACGACGACGTGGTCGTCCGGGTCGCCGACTCGGGCCTCTCCGTCGACATCGCCGGCGAGGGTGCCGAGACGCTGCCCCGGGACGAGAGCCACCTGCTGATCCGCTCGATGCGGGCCGCCTTCGACCGGCTCGGCGGCCAGCCCCGCGGCCTCGAAGTGGTCTGCGCCAACCGGATACCGCACGGCCGCGGCCTGGGCTCCTCCTCGGCCGCCATCTGCGCCGGCATCGTGGCCGCCCGCGCGGTCACCATCGGCGGCCCGTCCGCGCTGGATGACGACGCGCTGCTGGCGCTCGCCTCCGAGCTGGAGGGCCACCCGGACAACGTCGCGGCCTGTCTGCGCGGCAACTTCACCATCGCCTGGACCGACGACGAGTCGGCCAAGGCGGTCGCCCTGGAGCCCTCCGAGCAGGTCGTCCCGGTGGTGTTCGTACCGGCCGGTGAGGTGCTCACCGAGACCGCCCGCGGCCTGCTGCCGAAGACCGTCCCGCTTGCTGACGCGGCCGCCAACGCGGGCCGATCCGCGCTGCTGGTGGAGGCGCTGACCCGGCGGCCCGAGCTGCTCCTCGCGGCCACCGAGGACCGGCTGCACCAGGACTACCGCGCTTCGGCCATGCCGGAGAGCGCCGCGCTGGTCGGCGTGCTGCGCGCGGAGGGCGTCCCCGCGGTCATCTCCGGGGCCGGTCCCACCGTGCTGGCGCTCACCGACGCGGCCGGCGTCGACAAGGTGCTCTCCTTCGCCGGCCACCACGGCCACGGCGGGGACCCGGCGTTCGCCGCGCACCGGCTCGGCATCGACCGGACCGGGGCCGCCGTGCTCCCGCTGGGCGTCTGAGCAGCCAGTTCGGGCCCGGCGTCCAGCCGGGCCGTCCGGACACGATTGGCAAGCCCGCGGTCGGGGAATGTGTGAGGGGGTCGGTAGTGTTAACCTCATTGCTGCACCAGGTGCCCTCCGGGGCTCGGTGCGCCGCGTCCCGATCCCAGCACTCCACGGCCGTGGAGTCGTGGCGATGTCCGGGGCGACGATTCTCCGGGAGCCCACCGCAGCGCGTACGCAGCCTGCCTGCGCGACATGCGGCCGCATCCCGAAGCCGTGACGGCACCTGACTCCCACCCGCGGCCTCCCACCTTGAGGCCAGGACGGGCGGAGCACGGGCCACCGTCACGCGACGGGGGCCCGGGATTCGCAGGCAGCGTGGGGGCAGTGCCCTCAGGGGAGGTCGACACACGACCGGCCCACGCGCCACCTCAGCACCACCGTGCTTCATGCACCGCACCTCGCAGCTCTCCCTCGACGGGCTCCCGCCATTCGAGGGATCACCGCCTCGGACCGACGCAGTCGAGCGTTGGTCAGGACAGCACAACCGGTCGCCGAGCCAGACAGGCCGACGTCCGCTCCAGGGAAGGACCCTTAGTGAGCGACTCCACCGATCTGATGGGCGCGCGCCCGGACGCCGAGGCGTCGGACGCAGCCGCCGCCCCCGCTGCCCCGGCCCGCCGCCGCCGCAGTGCCGCCGCGGGCCTGGACGGCATGGTCCTCGCCGAGCTGCAGAAGCTCGCCGCGGACCTGGGCATCACCGGTACCGGACGCATGCGCAAGAGCCAGCTGATCGAGACCATCAAGGAGAAGAGCGGCGGGGACCCGCTGCTCGCCGCCGGTGGCGCCCCGGCCGCCAAGCGCACCGCCGCCAAGGCGGACGCCGAGGCCCCGGCCGAGAAGCCGGCCCGTCGTACCAAGGCCGCCGCCGCCGCCGCGGCGGCGGCGGCCGCCGAGTCGCAGGCCCAGATCGATATCCCGGTCCAGGCCGCCGCCGAGACCGCCGCGCCCGCCCGTACCGAGCGCACCCGCCGTCGCGCCACCGCCGCCGCCGGTGCCCCGACCGCCCCGGTGGCCGAGGCCGCCGCCGAGGCCGCCACCGTCGCGGTGGCCGAGCCCAAGCAGGCCGACCGTCCGGCCGAGACCCGCGGCTTCGAGGGCCGGGAGGAGAGCCGGGAGACCCGCCGCGACCGCCGTGATCGCCGTGAGCGCCGCGAGGGCGGCGAGCGCACCGAGCGCACCGAGCGTCAGGACGCCGGCGAGGCCCAGGCCGGGCAGGACGGCGAGACGCGCGAGTCGCGCCGCGACCGCCGCAACCGTCGCGACCGCGCCGAGCGCCAGGGCCAGCAGCAGGGCCAGCAGCAGGGCCAGCCCGACGGCCAGCAGAGCCGCCAGGGCGGCCAGCAGACCCAGCAGCAGCCGCAGGCCCAGCAGGGCGGCTACGACGACGACGAGTTCGGCGAGGGCCGTCGGGGCCGTCGCGGCCGCTACCGCGACCGTCGCGGCCGTCGCGGCCGCGAGGGCTTCGAGACCGGCACCGTCGAGCCGCAGATCGGCGAGGACGACGTCCTGATCCCGGTCGCGGGCATCCTCGACATCCTCGACAACTACGCGTTCGTGCGCACCTCCGGTTACCTGCCGGGCCAGAACGACGTCTACGTCTCGCTCGCCCAGGTCCGCAAGAACGGTCTGCGCAAGGGTGACGCCATCACCGGTGCGGTGCGTCAGCCGCGCGAGGGCGAGCGCCGCGAGAAGTTCAACGCCATGGTGCGCCTGGACTCCGTCAACGGCATGGACCCGGAGACCGGACGCGGCCGCCCCGAGTTCAACAAGCTCACCCCGCTCTACCCGCAGGAGCGGCTGCGCCTGGAGAGCGACCCGGGCGTGCTGACCACCCGGATCATCGACCTGGTGTCGCCGATCGGCAAGGGCCAGCGCGGTCTGATCGTCGCGCCGCCGAAGACCGGTAAGACCATGGTGCTGCAGGCGGTCGCCAACGCGATCACCCACAACAACCCCGAGTGCCACCTGATGGTCGTCCTGGTCGACGAGCGTCCGGAAGAGGTCACCGACATGCAGCGGTCGGTGAAGGGCGAGGTCATCTCCTCGACCTTCGACCGCCCGGCCGAGGACCACACCACCGTCGCCGAGCTGGCCATCGAGCGCGCCAAGCGCCTGGTGGAGCTGGGCCACGACGTGGTCATCCTGCTGGACTCGATCACCCGCCTGGGCCGCGCCTACAACCTGGCGGCGCCGGCCTCCGGCCGCATCCTGTCCGGTGGTGTCGACTCGACCGCGCTGTACCCGCCGAAGAAGTTCTTCGGTGCCGCGCGCAACATCGAGAACGGCGGCTCGCTGACCATCCTGGCCACCGCGCTGGTCGAGACCGGCTCGCGCATGGACGAGGTGATCTTCGAGGAGTTCAAGGGCACCGGCAACATGGAGCTCAAGCTCGACCGGAAGCTCTCGGACAAGCGCATCTTCCCGGCTGTCGACGTGGACGCCTCCAGCACCCGCAAGGAGGAGATCCTGCTCGGCAGCGAGGAGTTGGCCATCGTCTGGAAGCTGCGCCGGGTGCTGCACGCGCTCGACTCGCAGCAGGCGATCGAACTGCTCCTGGACAAGATGAAGCAGACCAAGAGCAACGCCGAGTTCCTGATGCAGATCGCCAAGACCACCCCCGGCTCCGGCGACTGACCGTAGCCGTACGGCTGTTGGAACACGGAACCCCGGATCGCGCGAGCGGTCCGGGGTTCCGTGCGCCAGCACGCCGACCAGCAGGGCGGCGGCTTTGTTCCAGAGTTGGGACAACTTGGGGCTATTCGATCATCTTGTCCGTTTTACTCTGGATCGTATGGCCGAGCACAAGAGGGTCCCGAGGCGTCGCCGCAAGGTCCTGCGGGTGACCGCCTGCGCGTTCGCCGCGCTCGTCGTCCTCGGCGGTGGGGCGGCCGGGTACGCGTACCTGAAGCTCAACGGCAACATCAGGAGCGTCGACATCGACGGCCGCCTCGGTGACGCCCGGCCCCCGGCCGCCACCGACGGCTCCTTCAACATCCTGGTGCTGGGCTCCGACTCCCGGGTCGGTGAGAACGGCGACCTGGCGGGCGGGGACACTGGTGACAGCGCCCGCTCCGACACCGCGATGGTGGTGCACGTCAGCCAGGACCACTCGCGGGCCTCGATGGTCTCCATCCCGCGCGACACCCTGGTCGACCGCCCGGACTGCACCGACGCGAACGGCAGGGCCGTCCCGGCCGCCAAACGCGCGATGTACAACAGCGCCTTCGAGGCCGGCGGCGCGGCCTGCGCGGTCAAGACCACCGAGCAGTTCACCGGGCTGCGGATGGACCACTACCTGCAGGTCGACTTCGCCGGCTTCGCCCGGGTCGTGGACGCGATAGGCGGGGCCACCGTGACCACCGCGGTGGCCATCCACGACAAGGACAGCGGGCTCGACCTGCCGGCCGGCGAGCACCACCTCAACGGGCAGCAGGCGCTGGCCTTCGTCCGCACCCGGCACGGCGTCGGCGACGGCAGCGACCTCGGCCGGATCGAACTGCAGAAGCAGATGGTCAAGTCGCTGCTCCAGCAGGCCGGCGGGATCGGACTGTTCTCCAACCCGGTCAAGCTGTGGTCGGTCGGCGACACCATGACCAGGAGCATCACCACCGATTCCGCGCTGGGCTCGGTGAACTCCCTGGTGGGGCTGGGCCAGGAGCTCAAGGGGATCGGCCCGGACCAGCTGACCATGGTCACCCTGCCGGTGGAGACCGCCCCCGGCGACCCCAACCGGGTGGTCGAGCAGCAGCCGCAGGCCCAGCAGCTCTGGGCGGCGCTCAAGGCCGACCGGCCCGTCCCGCAGGCGGTCGTCTCGTCCCAGCCGCAGAACCCCGCCCAGGCGACCCCCACGGCCTCCCCGGCGGCTTCCCCGGCCACCTCCCAGAAGCCCGCCGCGACGGCCGCGGCGCGGCGCTGACGGGCCCGGGCGGCGCCCGGAACATCCCCCGGAATATCCCGCAGCAGGCCCCGGTTTTGGAAGGTGCGGCCGGTCCTGGCAGACTGGTACGTCGGTCCCGGTTCACGTGCGGCACTCCAGCCGCCGACCCGGTGCCCTCCCGAAACCTAGGAGAACCCCTTGAAGTCCAACGTTCACCCGGAGTACGTGGTCACCCGCGTGACCTGCACCTGCGGCGCCGAGTTCACCACCCGCTCGACCGAGACCAGCGGCGAGATCCGCGCCGAGGTCTGCTCGCAGTGCCACCCGTTCTACACCGGCAAGCAGAAGATCCTCGACACCGGTGGCCGCGTGGCCCGCTTCGAGGCCCGCTTCGGCAAGCAGCACAGCGCGAAGGCCTAGCGCTCCCTCGGCGCCGGTTCCCGGTGTCCCCGTACTCGTTCCGGGGGCGCTGGGGACCGGCGCCGTTCGCGTCCCCCCGCGCGTTCCGAACGCCCCGCATTCACCTCCTCACACGTTCCTAGCCCCGGGAAGAAGGCCACCCATGTTCGAGGCAGTCGAAGAGCTCCTCGTCGAGCACGCCGACCTCGAAAAGAGGCTGGCCGACCCGTCCGTCCACGCCGACCAGGCGAACGCCCGCAAGCTGGCCAAGCGGTACGCCGAGCTGACCCCGATCACCCGGGTCTACCGGCAGTGGCGGCAGACCGGCGAGGACATCGAGGCCGCGCGTGAACTCGCCGCCGAGGACCCGGAGTTCATCTCCGAGGTGAAGGATTCCGAGCAGCGCCGCGACGAGCTGACCGAGGAGCTGCGGCTGCTGCTGGTGCCGCGCGACCCGAGCGACGACAAGGACGTCATCCTGGAGATCAAGGCGGGCGAGGGCGGCGAGGAGTCCGCGCTGTTCGCCGGCGACCTGCTCCGGATGTACCTGCGCTACGCGGAGCGGATCGGCTGGAAGACCGAGATCATCGACTCCAACGAGTCCGACCTCGGCGGCTACAAGGACGTCTCGGTCGCGGTCAAGACCAAGGGCGCTCTGACGAACCCCGACGGCTCGCCCGGCCAGGGCGTCTGGGCCCGGCTGAAGTACGAGGGCGGCGTGCACCGCGTGCAGCGCGTCCCCGCCACCGAGTCCCAGGGCCGCATCCACACCTCCGCGGCGGGCGTGCTGGTCACCCCCGAGGCGGAGGAGGTCGAGGTCGAGATCCACGCCAACGACCTGCGGATCGACGTCTACCGCTCCTCCGGCCCCGGCGGCCAGTCGGTCAACACCACCGACTCCGCGGTCCGGATCACCCACCTGCCGACCGGTATCGTGGCCTCCTGCCAGAACGAGAAGAGCCAGCTGCAGAACAAGGAGCAGGCGATGCGCATCCTGCGTTCGCGGCTGCTGGCCGCCGCGCAGGAGGAGGCCGAGCGCGAGGCCTCGGACGCACGTCGAAGCCAGGTCCGTACGGTGGACCGCTCCGAGCGGATCCGGACGTACAACTACCCCGAGAACCGCATCTCGGACCACCGCACGGGGTTCAAGGCGTACAACCTGGACCAGGTCCTGGACGGCGACCTGAACGCGGTGATCCAGTCCTGCGTCGACAAGGACGCGGCGGCCAAGCTCGCCGCGGCCCAAGAGAACTGAGACCGGCGCGCCCCAGCCCGACGCAAGCCTGAAGCCGGAGCGCAGAAACAAGAGGTCGTACGGATGAACCTGCTGCTCGCCGAGGTGGCCCAGGCCACCCAGCGGTTGGCCGCGGCCGGCGTGCCGTCGCCGCGCTTCGACGCGGAGGAACTCGCCGCCTACGTCCACAACGTCAAGCGCAGCCAGCTGCACACGGTGAAGGACGCGGACTTCGACGCCCGCTACTGGGAGGCGGTCTCGCGCCGTGAGGCGCGCGAGCCGCTCCAGCACATCACCGGGCGGGCGTTCTTCCGCTACCTCGAACTGGAGGTCGGCCCCGGGGTGTTCGTGCCCCGGCCGGAGACCGAGACGGTCGTCGAGTGGGCGATAGACGCGGTGCGCGACATGGACGTCGCCGAGCCGCTGGTGGTCGACCTGTGCTCCGGCTCCGGCGCCATCGCGCTCGCCCTGGCCCAGGAGCTGCCGCGCTCGACCGTGCACGCCTTCGAACTCGACGAGGGCGCGCTGCAGTACACCCGGCGCAACATCGAGGCCAGCCCGGACCGCGCGCGGGTCACCCTGCACGCCGGGGACGCCACCAAGGCCTTCGAGGACGACCGCTCCTGGGACGGCCGCTTCGACCTGGTCATCTCCAACCCGCCGTACATCCCGCTCACCGAGTGGGAGTACGTCGCGCCGGAGGCCCGCGACCACGACCCGCAGATGTCGCTGTTCTCGGGCGAGGACGGCCTGGACACCATCCGCGGCATCGAGCGGGTGGCCGCGCGACTGCTGCGCCCGGGCGGCGCGGTGGTGATCGAGCACGCCGACCAGCAGGGCGGCCAGGTGCCGTGGATCTTCAACGAGGAACGCGGCTGGACGGACACCGCCGACCACCGCGACCTGAACAACCGGCCGCGCTTCACGACGGCGCGTAAAGCCGTGCTGTGAGCCCGCTGTGACCGTCATGAGCCATTCCAGAAGGGGACCGCACCGATGAGCCGCCGCTACGACTGTGCCGACGCCGGGGACCGCGCCACCGGCCTGCGTGAGGCCGCCTCGGCCATCCGCCGCGGCGAACTCGTCGTGCTGCCCACCGACACCCTGTACGGGGTCGGCGCGGACGCCTTCTCCCCGGAGGCCGTCGGCGAGCTGCTGGCCGCCAAGGGCCGGGGCCGCAACATGCCCTCGCCCGTCCTGGTCGGATCGCCGACCACCCTGCACGGCCTGGTCACCGACTTCTCCGAGCAGGCCTGGGAGCTGGTCGACGCCTTCTGGCCCGGCGGGCTCACCCTGGTCGCCCGGCACCAGCCCTCGCTGCGCTGGGACCTCGGCGAGACCCGCGGCACCGTCGCGGTCCGGATGCCGCTGCACCCGGTCGCCATCGAGTTGCTGAACACCACCGGTCCGCTGGCGGTCTCCAGCGCCAACAAGACCGGCGGGCCGTCCCCGGCGACCTGCGACGAGGCGCAGGCCCAGCTCGGCGACGCGATCTCGGTCTACCTGGACGGCGGGCAGGCCGACCACGCCACCGCCTCGTCCATCGTCGACGTGACCGGCAAGGTCCCGGTCCTGCTGCGGGCCGGCGCGATCAGCATCGAGCAGCTGAGGGAGGTCGTCCCCGACCTGGAGGCCGGAAGTTGACACCCACCGCCTCGCTCCATGACGGGCCCGGCATAGCGCCGTACCTGGCCGTGGGCCCCAGGCCGCTGGACCACTTCCGGATCCTGTTCGTCTGCACCGGGAACATCTGCCGCTCGCCGATAGCCGAGCGGCTCACCCGGCGTGAGCTGGACACCCGGCTCAGCCCCCGGGTGGCCGGCCGGATGCTGGTCGAGAGCGCCGGCACCTGGGGCCACGTCGGTGCGCCGATGGAGGACCACGCCGCGACCGTGCTCGACGAGTACGGCGCCGACAGCGGCGGCTTCACCGGCCGTGAGCTGCTCGACGAGCACGTGGTCGAGGCCGACCTGGTGCTCACCGCGACCCTGGACCACCGCGCCCAGGTGATCTCGATGGGCCACGAGGCGGGGCTGCGCACCTTCACGCTGAAGGAGTTCACCCGCCTGGTGCGGACGATCGACCCGGGCACCCTGCCCGACCCCCGCCGCGGCGCCGACGTCACCGAGCGGGCCCGCGCGCTGGTCCGGGCGGCCGCCTCGCTGCGCGGCTGGCTGCTGGCCGCCACCCCGGAGTCGGACGAGCTGGAGGACCCGTACGGGGCGCCGATCGGCATGTTCCGCAACTGCGGCGAGGAGATATTCCACGCGGTCGACCCGGTGGTCACCGCGCTCACCGGCATCCCCGCGCCGCGCTGAGCCGAGCCCGGGGCTCCAAACGGCCCTGCGCCGCCGAGCCGGGCGGCCGAGACGGTCCTACGCTGGGTAGACCCCCCAGCCGCCGGCCGGGGGCGCCCCCATCGCAGCGCCGGGAGCCCTGCCATGACCGTCACCGATGCCGCGACCGGCTCGACCGCGACGAGGGGCCGCCCGTGGGCGTCCGAGGCGCTGCGCCGGGCGGATCCGCAGATCGCCGACCTGCTGGCCGCCGAGGCCGAGCGGCGGGCCGAGACGATCCAGCTGCTGGCGGGGGAGAACCTGACCAGCCCCGCCGTCCTGGCGGCGCTGACCGGGCCGCTGATCGACAAGTACGCCGAGGGCTACCCGGGCCGCCGGCACCACACCGGCTGCGCGCTGGCGGACGCCGCGGAGCTGCTGGCGATCGACCGGGCCCGCGAGCTGTTCGCCGCCCCGCACGCCAACGTCCAACCCCGATCGGCGACTTCGGCGATGCTGGCGGCCTACGCGGCGCTGCTGCGGCCCGGTGACGGGGTACTGGCGATGTCGCTGGAGCACGGCGGCCACCTCAGCTGCGGCTCGCGGGCCAACTTCTCCGGCCGCTGGTTCGCCTTCACCGGCTACGGCGTGCGCGAGGATGACGGCCTGATCGACCTCGACCAGGTGCGCGACCTGGCCCGCCGGGACCGCCCCAAGGCCATCGTGGCGGGCTCGATCTCCTACCCCCGGCACCCGGACTGGGCGGCCTTCCGGGAGATCGCCGACGAGGTGGACGCCTATCTGATCGCCGCCGTCGCGCAGACCACCGGTCTCATCGCGGCCCGGGAGGCGCCTTCCCCGGTGCCGTACGCCGACGTCACGGTGGCGGCCACCCACAAGCTGCTGCGCGGCCCGCGCGGGGGCCTGCTGCTGTCCACCGCGGAGCTGGCCGAGCGGGTCGACCGGGCGGTGTTCCCGTTCAGCCAGGGCGGCGCGGCGATGAACGAGGTGGCCGGCAAGGCGGTCGCCCTCGCGGAGGCCCGGACGCCCGCCTACCGGGCCTACGCGCAGCGGGCGGTGGCAGGGGCCCGGGCGATCGCCGCGAGGCTCGCAGAGGCCGGAATGCGCCCCCTGACGGGCGGGACCGACACCCATCTGGTGACCGCCGACGTGAGCTCGCTCGGGGTGACCGGCGCGGAGGCCGAACGGCGCTGCGCGACGGCCGGGCTGCTGCTCGGCAAGTGCGCGCTGCCGTACGACCCGGCGCCGGCCACCGAGGCCTCCGGGATCAGGCTGGGCACGGGTACGGTGACCAGCCAGGGGATGGGCGAGGCGGAGCTGTCGGAGATCGCCGGGCTGATCGCGCGCCTGCTCGCCGGGGACGCGGTGGCGCCGGTCGCGGAGCGGGTCCGGGAGCTGGCGGGGGCCTATACCGGGGCCTTCGTCGACGCGTGAGCGGGCGACAGCGAGCGCACCGATCAAGAGGTGTCGTCCACGGGCATCCGGATCTCCTACCCGGGAGGGCGAACCGCGATGCGCGTCCCGGGCGTCCGACTCAATAAGGTGTGTGCCGTGGCGACGCACCTCGAACCCCGGGAAGGCAGGGGAGTACCTTCGGTACCTCCCCGTTCGACAGTGATGCAGGAGGCCAGTGGTGCGTGAGTATCTGCTGGTGCTGTTCTGCACCGCCGCCGTCACCTACCTGCTGACCGGCCCGGTCCGGAAGTTCGCCATCGCGGCTGGCGCGATGCCCCCGGTCCGCGCCCGCGACGTCCACCGCGAGCCCACCCCGCGCCTCGGCGGCATCGCCATGTTCGGCGGGCTGTGCGCGGGCATCCTGGTCGCCTCGCAGCTGGACAACCTGAGCAAGGTGTTCAGTCAGGGCGGCGACATCCGCGCGCTGCTGTCCGGCGCCGGGATCATGTGGCTGCTCGGCGTGCTCGACGACAAGTGGGGCGTGGACGCGCTGGTGAAGCTCGGCGGCCAGATGATCGCCGCCGGTGTGATGGTCTGGCAGGGCGTCACGGTGATCACCCTTCCGGTGCCCGGCGTCGGCGCGGTCGCGGTGAGCCCGACCCAGGGCATGGTCATCTCGGTCACCCTGGTCGTCGTCATGGTCAACGCGGTGAACTTCATCGACGGTCTGGACGGCCTGGCGGGCGGCATGGTCTGTATCGCCGCGATGGCGTTCTTCCTGTACAGCTACCGGCTCTGGTACGGCTACGCGATCACCGACGCGGCCCCCGCGGTGCTGTTCAGCGTGCTGCTGATCGGCATGTGCCTGGGCTTCCTGGTGCACAACATGCACCCCGCACGGATCTTCATGGGCGACTCCGGCTCGATGATGCTGGGTCTGATGCTGGCGGTCGCCGCGATCTCGATCACCGGCCGGGTCGACCCGGACCTGATCAACAACGAGACCGGTTCGCAGACCGCCACCGTGCACGCCCTGGTGCCGATCTACATCCCGCTGCTGCTGCCGCTGACGGTCATCGCGCTGCCGCTGGCCGACCTGCTGCTCGCGGTGGTGCGCCGCACCTGGGCCGGACAGTCCCCGTTCGCCGCCGACAAGCGCCACCTGCACCACCGACTGCTCCAGGTCGGGCACTCGCACAGCCGCGCCGTACTGATCATGTACTTCTGGGCCGCGCTGATCGCCTTCGGCACGGTGGCCTTCTCGGTGACCAACACCGGCCGCACCGTGGTGCTGACCCTCGCCGGGCTCTGCCTCGTCGGTCTGGTGGTGCTGCTCACCCCGCGGTTCCGGCCGCGCGCCCCGCGGGCGGTGCAGTCCTTCGTCCCGCCGCGGTACCGGAGGCAGGGCGGCTCCGCTCCGATGGCTGAACTGTCGGCAAAGGACAAGCAACTTCTCGGTGAGGCCAGCCGGGGTTCGTCCGCGTCCTCCGACCATGACAAGGCCACCGGCCGTCGCTAGTAAGAAAGTTGACGTTCGGCCAAATAGCCTCACCCGTACGGTGGATTCGCTGCGTCGTCGGTGTGACAGGAGCCACACGTTCATGGTAAAGCTCTCATCAAATAGTTTGTGATACCGTTCACGAGTACCGAGAACACGCCGAAAGACCTGACAGGTGGAGGACTTCCGTCCCCGGTCGGTCTCCCTCGACGGGCCCGCCGCTCACGCGGGCGGCCCGGCGGCGGCCCGCTCGGTCCGGTGCCACCACCGCCGTTGTGCCTGTCACCACCGTCTGTGCCCGTCCCCCGCCACATCGACATGCCGCCGGAGCTGCCGACATGCCGTCCACCGACGCCCGGATCCTCCGAGGCGCCGCGATTCCCACTGCGGTCGCCGGGATCATCGCCATGGCGATCTCGTTCGTTGTCGCCGGTGGGAAGGGGCTGCTCGGTGCCCTCATCGGCACGCTGCTCGTGATGGCCTTCTTCAGCTTCGGCCAGGTCGCGCTCGACCGGCTGACCAGGTCGAACCCGCAGATCATGATGGCTGCGGCGCTCCTGGTGTACACCACTCAGATCCTGCTGGTCGGCATCGTCCTGGCGGTGTTCAAGAACACCGAGCTCTTCAACCGGCAGGCCTTCGCCTTCACCCTGCTCGGCTGCGCCCTGATCTGGACGGGCTTCCAGGTGCGCGGCGCGCTCAAGGCCAAGACCTTCTACGTCGACACCGATGCCTCGGAAAACAAGGGTGACAAGCCCTCCGACAAGGGTCGTCAACAGTGACGAGCCCCAACTGTCCCCCCAACGAGGGGGGCGGTGTTTATGCCGCACTGACGGGCTGCTATCGTCCGTCGCAACAACGGAGTACGGGAAGAGGCCTGGTCTGTCCGGACAGTGGACGGATCGCCCCCCGGATCCGCGCAGTCTTCGATGATCCCGCTGTGGTGCAGCGCACTGCCGCGCGGGGTCGGCGAGAAACCCATCAAGTTCCAGTGCCGCTCCGTGGCCGCAGGCCACGCCGACACACCGAGGTTGCCGTAACCATGCGTCACGACGAAGGAGTCCGTGGTGAGTGCTGAACTCCCCCTCGCCAGCAGTTGCCACTTCGGGGACGCTGGCTGCGGCTTCCCGGCCCCGGGTCTGAACGAGTTCCAGTTCAAGCCGATCTTCTCGGTCGGCGGCATCGACTTCAACAAGCCGATGCTGCTGTCGATCCTCGTCGCGCTGCTGGTGGTCGTCTTCTTCTGGGCCGCCTTCGCGAAGCCGCGCCTGGTGCCGGGCAAGCTGCAGCTGGTCGGTGAGATCGGCTACGACTTCGTCAAGCGCTCCATCGTGATGGAGACGATCGGCAAGAAGGGCGAGAAGTACGTCCCGATGCTGGTCTCGATGTTCTTCTTCATCTGGTTGATGAACATCATGTCGATCATCCCGTTCGCGCAGTTCCCCGTGACGGCGGCGATCGCGTTCCCGGCCGGCCTCGCGGCCGTCGTGTGGATCACCTACATGACGCTGACCTTCAAGAAGCACGGCTTCGTCGGCGGTCTGAAGAACCTCTGCTGGCCCTCGGGCATCCCCGGCTGGGTCATGTTCATCCTGGTGCCGATCGAGTTCTTCTCGAACATCTTCGTGCGCCCCTTCACGCTCGCGGTCCGAGCCTTCGCGAACATGTTCGCCGGCCACCTGCTGATCGTGATGTTCTCCATCGCCTCCTGGTACCTGCTCAGCCCGACCCTGGGCGCGCTGTACGGCTCGGCCTCCTTCATCGTGGCCGTCGCGCTGACCGCCTTCGAGCTGCTGGTCCAGTTCCTGCAGGCCTACATCTTCGTGATGCTGGCCAGCAGCTACATCGCCGGTGCCCTGGAAGAGGCGCACTGAGCCAGGGGCCCCCGGCCCCACCTGAACCACCTCCCGGATCGCCCGGTGGCCAATCACCACCGGTTCACCACCCCTGCAAAAGGACAACGTCAATGAGCAGCATCCTCGCTGAGGGCAACGTCTACGGTTCCGTCGCCTCCATCGGCTACGGCCTCGCCGCGATCGGCCCCGGCATCGGCGTCGGTCTGATCTTCGGCAACGGTGTCCAGGCCATGGCCCGTCAGCCCGAGGCTGCCGGCCTGATCCGCTCCAACATGTTCATCGGCTTCGCGCTGACCGAGGCGCTCGCCCTCATCGGCATCGTCATGCCGTTCGTCTTCGGCAACAAGTAATCCTGCCGCAGACCCTTTCGAGGAAGGTCCAGAAATGAGCATCGTGGCTCAGCTCGCGGCTGAGGAGAAGATGAACCCTCTTCTCCCCAACACGCCCGAGATCGTTATCGGCCTGCTCTGCTTCTTCATCGTCTTCGGTCTGCTCGGCAAGAAGCTCCTTCCCAGCATCGAGAAGGTGCTGTCGGAGCGCCGGGACGCCATCGAAGGCGGCATGGAGCGCGCCGAGGCGGCTCAGGCCGAGGCCCAGGCCGTGCTTGAGCAGTACCGCGCCGAGCTCGCCGAGGCGCGCCACGAGGCCGCCCGCATTGTCGAGCAGGCTCGCGAGCAGGGCGCTGCCCAGCTCGCCGAGATGCGCGAGGAGGGCCAGCGTCAGCGCGAGGCCATCGTCGCGGCCGGTCACGCCCAGATCGAGGCTGACAAGAAGCAGGCGACTGCCGCCCTGCGCCAGGACGTGGGTTCGCTGGCCACCCAGCTGGCCACCCGCATCGTGGGTGAGTCCCTGGAGGACCACGCCCGGCAGAGCGGCGTGATCGACCGCTTCCTGGACGAGCTGGAGGCCAAGGCCGCCGTTGCTCAGGGTGCGGCCAAGTGATCGGCGCCAGCCGCGAGGCTCTTGCCGCCGGTCGGCAGAACCTGGAGAGCCTGACCGACTCCACCTCGGTGGACGCGGCCAAGCTCGCCGAGGAGCTCACCGCCGTCACGGCCGTGCTGGACCGCGAGGTTTCGCTGCGCCGCGTCCTGACCGACCCGTCCCGGTCGGGCCAGGACAAGGCCCAGCTGGTCACCTCGCTGCTGACCGGTCAGGTCTCCGGTGAGGCCGTGGACCTGGTCTCCGGCCTGGTCCGCTCCCGCTGGTCGGGTTCGCGTGACCTGGTGGACGCGACCGAGGAGCTCGCCGCGTACGCCGAGGTCATCGCCGCGGACAAGGCCGGCGTCCTGGACGACGTCGAGGACGAGCTGTTCCGCTTCGGCCGGGTGGTGAGCGGCTCGCACGAGCTGCGCGCCGCGCTGACCGAGCCGAAGGCCGGCGCCGTCGCCAAGGCCGAGCTGATCAAGAAGCTGCTCGGCGGCCGCGCCAACGCCGGCACCGTCCGGCTGGTCACCGCTCTCGTCAACGCGCCGCGTGGCCGTAGCCTGGAGCAGGGCCTGGAGTCCTACTCGAAGCTCGCCGCCGCGCGCCGCGGCCGCGTGGTGGCCCTGGTCACCAGTGCGGTGCCGCTGTCGGACACCCAGAAGGAGCGCCTGTCCGGTGCTCTGGGCCGGATGTACGGCCGCCAGGTCCACCTGAACATCGACATCGACCCCGAGGTCGTCGGCGGTGTCCGGGTGCAGATCGGCGACGAGATCATCGACGGCACCGTGTCGAGCCGCCTCGAAGGCGCTCGCCAGTCGCTCGAAGGCTGAGCACCCAAGCAGCACATCCGACCCTCGGTCGGGAAACCGGTTCCCCAAGGAGCCGGTAAATCGTACGGCCGGTTCATACGACCCGGCCGAGAGTCGAGTACTTGCGGCCCTCAATGGCGGGCCGAGGATCGCAAACTAGGAGAGCAGGGAAGCCTGATGGCGGAGCTTACGATCCGTCCGGAGGAGATCCGGGACGCGCTGGCCGACTTTGTCCAGTCGTACCAGCCGGACGCCGCCTCTGTGGAAGAGGTCGGCACGGTCACTGACGCGGCGGACGGCATCGCGCATGTCGAGGGTCTGCCCTCGGTCATGGCGAACGAGCTGCTGAAGTTCGAGGACGGCACGCTCGGCCTCGCGCTGAACCTCGACACCCGTGAGATCGGTGTCGTCGTCCTGGGTGAGTTCGGCGGCATCGAAGAGGGCCAGACCGTGCGCCGCACCGGCGAGGTCCTCTCGGTTCCGGTCGGCGACGGCTACCTCGGCCGCGTCGTGGACCCGCTGGGCAACCCGATCGACGGCCTGGGTGACATCGCCTCCACCGGCCGTCGCGCCCTTGAGCTGCAGGCCCCCGGCGTCATGGCCCGCAAGTCGGTCAAGCAGCCGCTGCAGACCGGTATCAAGGCCATCGACGCGATGACCCCGATCGGTCGCGGCCAGCGCCAGCTGATCATCGGTGACCGCCAGACCGGCAAGACCGCGGTGGCCGTCGACACGATCATCAACCAGCGCGACAACTGGCGCTCGGGCGACCCGGAGAAGCAGGTCCGCTGCATCTACGTCGCCGTCGGCCAGAAGGGCTCCACCATCGCGTCCGTCCGCGGCGCCCTGGAGGAGGCCGGCGCGCTGGAGTACACCACCATCGTGGCTGCTCCCGCCTCCGACCCGGCCGGCTTCAAGTACCTCGCCCCGTACACCGGTTCGGCCATCGGCCAGGAGTGGATGTACGACGGCAAGCACGTCCTGATCATCTTCGACGACCTGTCGAAGCAGGCCGAGGCCTACCGCTCCGTCTCCCTGCTGCTGCGCCGCCCGCCGGGCCGCGAGGCCTACCCGGGTGACGTCTTCTACCTGCACTCCCGTCTGCTGGAGCGCTGCGCCAAGCTGAACGACGCCCTGGGCGGCGGCTCGATGACCGGTCTGCCGATCATCGAGACCAAGGCCAACGACGTCTCGGCGTACATCCCGACCAACGTCATCTCCATCACCGACGGCCAGTGCTTCCTGGAGTCCGACCTGTTCAACGCCGGCATCCGCCCGGCCGTGAACGTCGGTATCTCGGTCTCCCGCGTCGGTGGCTCCGCCCAGATCAAGGCCATGCGCTCGGTCGCCGGCCGTCTGCGTCTGGACCTCGCCCAGTACCGCGAGCTGGAGGCCTTCGCCGCCTTCGGTTCCGACCTGGACGCGGCCTCCAAGGCCCAGCTGGAGCGCGGTGCGCGCATGGTCGAGCTGCTGAAGCAGGGTCAGTACCAGCCGTTCCCGGTCGAGGAGCAGGTCGTTTCCATCTGGGCCGGTACCACCGGCAAGATGGACGACGTCCCGGTCGCCGAGATCCGCCGCTTCGAGCGCGAGTTCCTGGACCACGTGCGTCTGCAGCACAAGGACCTGCTCGCCGGCATCGTCGAGACCGGTCTGCTCGCCGACGGCACCGTCGACGCGCTGACCACCGCGATCGAGGCCTTCAAGCAGGGTTACCAGACCGCCGACGGCAAGCTGCTCTCCGAGCAGGCCTGAGTCCGGTAGCGAGGGAAAGGACGTAACGACCCATGGGAGCACAGCTTCGGGTCTACAAGCGCCGGATCCGCTCTGTCACCGCGACGAAGAAGATCACCAAGGCGATGGAGATGATCTCCGCGTCGCGCATCGTCAAGGCGCAGCGCGCGGTGGCCGCCTCCACTCCGTACGCCGATGAGCTCACCCGGGCGGTGACGGCGGTGGCCACCCGGTCCAACGCCAAGCACCCGCTCACCACCGAGAACCCGAACGCCTCGCGCGCCGCCGTCCTGCTGATCACGGCGGACCGCGGCCTGGCGGGCGGTTACTCGACCAACGCCATCAGGGCCGCGCTGGTGCTCTCCGAGCGCCTGCGGTCCGAGGGCAAGGACGTGGTGACGTACATCATCGGCCGCAAGGGCGTCTCGTACTACACGTTCCGCGGTCTGACGATCGCGGAGTCGTGGACGGGATTCTCGGACAAGCCGACCTACGGTGACGCGAAGACCGTGGCGGCCGACCTGATCGAGGCCTTCACGGCCGAGACCGGCGGCGTGGACGAGCTCCACCTGATCTCCACCGAGTTCGTGTCGATGCTGACGCAGAACGCGGTCGAGGCGCGGCTGCTGCCGCTGAAGCTGGACGAGGTCCAGCTCAGCGACCAGTCGCCGGCCAAGGCGGAGATCTTCCCGCTGTACGACTTCGAGCCGTCGGCGGAGGGCGTCCTGGACGCGCTGCTGCCGCGGTACGTCGAGAGCCGGATCTACAACGCGCTGCTGCAGTCGGCTGCTTCCGAGCACGCCGCCCGCCGCCGCGCGATGAAGAGCGCGACGGACAACGCCGGCGAGCTCATCAAGTCGCTCACGCGGCTTGCCAACTCGGCCCGCCAGGCCGAGATCACCCAGGAAATCAGCGAGATCGTCGGTGGCGCCAACGCGCTCGCTGACGCGAGCCGCGGGAGCGAATGAGTATGACCACCACTGTTGAGCCGACCACGGCGACGGGCCGCGTCGCGCGGGTCATCGGCCCGGTCGTCGACGTGGAGTTCCCCGTCGACGCGATTCCGGACATGTACAACGCCCTGCACGTCGAGGTGGACAACCCCGACGGCACCGGCAAGAAGACCCTGACCCTCGAGGTCGCCCAGCACCTCGGCGACGGCATGGTCCGCGGCATCTCGATGCAGCCGACCGACGGCCTGGTCCGTGGTTCGCAGGTCACCGACACCGGCGCCGCGATCTCCGTGCCGGTCGGCCAGATCACCAAGGGCAAGGTGTTCAACGCCCTCGGTGACGTGCTGAACGTCGACAAGGAGGAGTTCGACTCCCAGGTCGAGGTCCGCTGGCCGATCCACCGCAAGGCCCCCGAGTTCAAGGACCTCGAGTCCAAGACCGAGATGTTCGAGACCGGCATCAAGGTCATCGACCTGCTCACCCCGTACGTCACGGGTGGCAAGATCGGTCTGTTCGGTGGTGCCGGTGTCGGCAAGACCGTTCTGATCCAGGAGATGATCTACCGCGTCGCCGAGAACTTCGGTGGTGTGTCGGTGTTCGCCGGCGTCGGCGAGCGCACCCGTGAGGGCAACGACCTCATCGACGAGATGGTCGACTCGGGCGTTCTGGACAAGACCGCGCTGGTCTTCGGCCAGATGGACGAGCCGCCGGGCACCCGTCTGCGCGTCGCGCTGTCCGCGCTGACCATGGCGGAGTACTTCCGTGACGTCGAGAAGCAGGACGTGCTCCTCTTCATCGACAACATCTTCCGGTTCACCCAGGCCGGTTCCGAGGTGTCGACCCTGCTCGGCCGCATGCCCTCCGCGGTGGGCTACCAGCCGAACCTGGCCGACGAGATGGGCCTCCTGCAGGAGCGCATCACCTCGACCCGCGGTCACTCGATCACCTCGATGCAGGCGATCTACGTCCCCGCCGACGACCTGACCGACCCGGCCCCGGCCACCACCTTCGCCCACCTGGACGCGACCACGGTTCTGTCGCGTCCGATCTCGGAGAAGGGCATCTACCCGGCCGTCGACCCGCTGGACTCCACGTCCCGCATCCTCGACCCGCGGTACATCACGCAGACCCACTACGAAACGGCCGTCCGTATCAAGGGGATCCTGCAGAAGTACAAGGACCTCCAGGACATCATCGCGATCCTCGGTATCGACGAGCTGTCCGAGGAGGACAAGGTCACGGTCCACCGTGCCCGCCGCATCGAGCGCTTCCTCTCGCAGAACACCTACGTGGCGAAGCAGTTCACCGGTGTCGAGGGCTCGACCGTGCCGCTGTCGGAGACCATCGAGGCCTTCAACGCGATCGCGGACGGCAAGTACGACTCCGTTCCGGAGCAGGCCTTCTTCATGTGCGGTGGCATCGAGGACCTCGAGAAGAACGCCGCCGAGCTGGCCAAGAAGTAGTCGCGGCCGGTAGCAGCTGAGTGACCGTGAGGGGTGGCCCCCGAGCCTGGGGTCCACCCCTCACGTCGCATCGGCTGTGATTCCGGTCAAATCCGTGCCGCCGGTTTCATGCCGGAGGCGCGGGGCCGTTATTCTTACCGAAACTCCCGAGTAATCGGGCGTTGCATGAGCCTAGGAGCCCACGTTGGCTGAGCTGCACGTCGAGCTGGTCGCAGCCGACCGCAAGGTGTGGTCCGGTGCGGCCACCATCGTCGTCGCCCGTACGGCCTCCGGTGACACCGGCATCATGCCGGGCCACACCCCGGTGCTGAGCGTGCTGGAGACCGGTCCGGTCACCATCCGCACGGTGGACGGCGGCACCGTGATCGCCGCGGTGCACGGCGGCTTCATCTCCTTCGCCGACAACAAGCTGTCTCTGCTCGCGGAGATCGCCGAGCTGGCGGACGAGATCGACGTCGCGCGTGCCGAGCGCGCACTGGAGAAGGCCAAGTCGGACCTCGACGAGCACGCGGAGCGTCGCGCCGAGGTGCGTCTGTTCGCGGCGCGCGGCCTCAAGGCCCACGCCTGAGTGTGCCGGACCCCGGCTTAGCGGGGTCGACCGACGGTCCCGGGGACGCGCGAGCGTGACCCCGGGACTGTCGTCGTAGTTGGTAGGTCAGCGCGGTCGCTTGGTACGACCGTTAACGGGGAACGCGGGTAGCGAGGAGGTAGGTGAGCATGGTCCTCGCGCTTGTGGTCTGTGCGGCGGTCGTGGCGCTGGGAGTGATCGGCCTGATGGCCTTCGCCGTGCGCCGCCGCCTGATCCAGCGGGTCGGCGGCACGTTCGACTGCAGCTACCGGCTCAAAATGCCCGCCGACGCCTCGACGCAGCCCGACCTCGACGAGAACGGCAAACCCACCTCAGCCCCGGTCCCCCCGACCGACGGCAAGGGGTGGGTTTTTGGTATCGGCCGCTACAGCGGCGACTCGATCGAGTGGTTCCGGGTGTTCTCGTACGCCCCGCGCCCGCGCAAGGTGCTGCCGCGCCGGGAGATCGAGGTGCTCGGCCGGCGCTACCCGGAGGGCCAGGAGGAGCTGGCGCTGCTCTCCGGCTCGGTGGTGCTGCGCTGCCTGCACAACGGGGAACCGCTGGAGCTGGCGATGAGCGAGGACGCGCTCACCGGCTTCCTGGCCTGGCTGGAGGCGGCCCCGCCCGGCCAGAGGGTTAACGTCGCCTAACCTGCCGGGCTAGTCTGGCCGCATGGTCAATCTGACGCGCATCTACACCCGTACCGGTGACGACGGCACCACCGCGCTCGGCGACATGAGCCGGACCACCAAGACCGACCCGCGGCTGATGGCGTACGCCGACGCCAACGAGGCGAACGCGGCGATCGGGGTGGCGGTGGCGGCCGGCGCACTGGCCGAGGACGTGGTGGCCGTGCTCACCCGGGTCCAGAACGACCTGTTCGACGTCGGCGCGGACCTGTCCACCCCGGTGGTGGAGCTGGATCAATCAGCGGCTTCGCCGCGGGCGACGTACACGCCGCTGCGGGTGCTGCAGTCCTACGTCGACCGGCTGGAGGGGGACTGCGACCACTACCTGGCGCAGGTGGAGAAGCTGCGCAGCTTCATCCTGCCCGGCGGCACCCCCGGCGCGGCCCACCTGCACCTGGCCTGCACGGTGGTGCGGCGGGCCGAGCGCTCCACCTGGGCGGCGATCGCGGAGTACGGGGACTCGGTCAACCCGCTGACCGCGAAGTACCTCAACCGGCTCTCCGACCTGCTGTTCATCCTGGCCCGGGTGGCCAACAAGGAGCGTGGCGACGTGCTCTGGGTGCCGGGGGAGAACCGCTAGACCCGCTCGGCCGGGGCCTTCTGCTCCACCACCCGGCCGTTCTCGACCCGCACGCCGGCCGGCGGCTCCTTGGGCCAGATCGAGTAGCAGCCGGCCACGACCAGGTTCACCACGGCCGCGATGCCCAGCTTGACGTACCACTGGCTGAAGGTGCCGAAGTGGGCGGAGCCCGCGGAGAGCGGCACCAGCAGGCTGATCAGGCCCAGGGTGATCACGGCGGACACGACGGTTCGGCCGGCGACCTGCCACTCGTACCTGGTCCGCTCCGGGCCGTACTTCGGCGAGGGCAGCGGCTTGGGGCCGCCGGCGAAGCGGTGCAGGAAGTGCCGGTCGGCCCAGCGGACCAGCGAGGGGCCGTAGCCGACCGAGAAGCCGGCGTAGCTCGCGGCCAGGGCGTGCGTCCAGCTCGCCTCGGCGCCGCCGCGCAGGTTGAGCACGGTGAGCGCGTACAGGGCGAGGTCCACCACCGGGAGGCCGATCAGCAGCGCGGTGCTGGTGCGGCGCCAGCGCAGCAGGTAGCGGGCGGAGAGCGCGAGGCCGAGCACGATCCACCAGGAGATCTCGGCCGCGACGATGAGGGTGACGATCACGTTCTGCTCCCGGTCGGTTCGGTGGTCCGGGCCTGTCTCCCGGTTCTGGCGGGCCCGGCACGGCCCAGGAGACAGGCCCTGGTCCAGCCTCGTGCGCGGGCGCGGCCGTGTCGTCGTCGCACGGTGCCGTCCGGGGCTGCATCTTTCGATGTAGCGGGCTCCTCCGTGGACGGGAGCCGGTGCGGGCGCCGGGGATGGTGAGATGGGGGCGTGCTCGCACCGTCCCTCCCCCCGCGCCGTGTGGACCAGCTGATCGCCCTGTGCGGGGTGCTCGGCGGCGCGGTGCTGATCGCCTTCAAGGTGTACGACAGCGCCGACGACCTGCCGATCTGGGCGGTGGTGCTGCCGCTGCTGGTGATGGCGGGGCTGGAGCTGGTCCGGCGGACCCGGCCGGTGCTGGCGGTGTCGCTCGGCGGGCTGGCCTTCGCGGGGAGCGTGGTCGCCGGCAGCCTGCTGGCGACGACGATCATGTACACCGATCTGCTGTACGCGGCGGTGCTCTACGGCACCCACCGGATGTCGCGGGTGCTGCACCTGACCGGCGGCTCGACGGTGCTGGTGCTCTCCGCCCTGACGTGGTGGGTGGGCGGCACCGCGGCCGGGCTGCTGATCGTGGTGGTCAGCTCGCTGGTGTTCCTGGCGCCGGTGTGGACCGGCGACCTGGTGCGCAAGCACCGGCAGGAGGCGGAGAGCGAGCGGCTGCGGGCCGAACAGACCGCGCTGCTCTCGGAGATGGACCGGCGCGAGGCGGTCGGTGCCGAACGGGCGAGGATGGCAAGGGAGTTGCACGACGTGGTGGCCAACCACCTGTCGGCGATCGCGATCCACGCCACCGGCGCGCAGTCGGTGGCCCGGCGGCGGTTGGCCGAGGACGATCCGCTGGTCGAGGTGCTGGCGGTGATCCGGGAGAACAGCGTCCAGGGATTGGCCGAAATGCGTCGCATGATCGGACTGCTTCGGGACAGCGGCGGGGGAGAGGCGGACGAGTCCTACGCGGCACCCGACCTGGCCGCGGTGGACGCCCTGTTGACCAAGGCCAGGACGACCGGGCACGACGTGGGGCTGGAGTTCGAGCTGACCGAGGAGGGCGAGCGCGACGAGGTGCCGGTGCCGGTCGGACTGGCCGCGTACCGGATCGTCCAGGAGTCGCTGACCAACGCGCTCAAACACGCCGGGCCCGGACTGGTCACCCTGCGGCTGGAGTTCGGGCCCCAGGAGCTGCGGATCAGCGTCGACAGCCCGTACCGGGGCGAACCGGGCCGCGAACTGCCCGGCGCCCGGGCCGGGCTGGTGGGCATGTCGGAGCGGGCCGGGCTGCTCGGCGGCAGCTTCGAGGCCGGGCCGCGGGACGGTTGGTGGAGGGTGCGCGCGGTACTGCCGCGCGGCCGGGAGAGCGAGGGACGGGCATGACGATCCGGGTGCTGGTGGCCGAGGACCAGGCGGCGGTACGGGCCGCGCTGGTGATGATCCTGCGGGCCGAGCCCGAGTTCGAGGTGGTAGGGCAGGCCGCCGACGGCGAGGAGGCGGTCCGGCTGGCGCTGGAGCTGCGGCCGGACGTGGTGCTGATGGACGTGCAGATGCCCCGGCTGGACGGCGTCTCGGCGACCCGCCAGGTGGTCGCCGCCGGGGCCGCCCAGGTGCTCGTGCTGACCACCTTCGACCTGGACGAGTACGTCTACGGCGCGCTGCGGGCGGGCGCGGCCGGGTTCCTGCTCAAGGACCTGGAGGCGGACACCCTGGTCGAGGGCATCCGCACGGTGGCGCGCGGGGACGGCATGCTGGCGCCCTCGGTGACCAGGCGGCTGATCGGCGTCTTCGCCCGCCCGGAGCGGCAGGTCGGGCCCGAGGCGAAGGAGGCGGTGGCCGGGCTGACCGCCCGCGAGCGGGAGGTGCTGGCCTGCATCGGGGCGGGGCTGTCCAACGGGGAGATCGCCGGCCGGCTGGAGATGGCGGAGGCGACCACCAAGACCCATGTCAGCCGGATCCTGGCGAAGCTGCGGCTGCGCAGCCGGGTGCAGGCGGCGATCCTGGCCCAGGACCTCGGTCTGACCATCTGATCGGCCTCCTGAGCGACCGACCAGGTCGGTTGCAGATCACACTCCAGATTGCTACTGCACGGGGGATTCGGGCACTAGAGTCCCGCCGTGAGCGAGCGAAGCGAGTGAACCGATCAGGGGGCGCGCTTCGCGAGAGTGACCGCCGAGCGCCAGCGAGGCGGAGAATCGAGCGGTGCGGCTCTCAGGCGGCGACCCCTGCCCTGAGCCGCCTTCAGGGCCCGCCCGCGGGGCGGCGACGGCATCGGGAGACCCAGCCATGAGCAATGCGTCCAGCAAGCAGATCGCCGTGATCGGTGCCGGCCTGATGGGCGCCGGCATCGCCCAGGTGTCCGCGCAGGCCGGCCACCCGGTGGTGCTGCGGGACGTCACCGAGGAAGCGCTGCAGCGCGGTCTCGCGGGCATCCGCGCCTCGTACGAGAAGTTCGTCGCCAAGGGCAAGCTGAGCGCCGAGGACGCCGAGGCCGCGCTGGGCCGGATCACCACCACCACCGACCTGGGCGCCGTCGCCGAGGCCGACATCGTGGTCGAGGCCGTGTTCGAGAACCTGGACGTCAAGGAGGGCGTCTTCCGCGAGCTGGACAAGCTCGCCAAGGACGGCGCCGTGCTGGCCTCCAACACCTCCGCCATCCCGATCACCCGGATCGCCGCCGTCACCCAGCGCCCGGAGTCGGTCGTCGGTGTGCACTTCTTCTCGCCGGTCCCGATGATGAAGCTGGTCGAGCTGGTCCGCGGCTACAAGACCAGCGACGAGACGCTGGCCGCCGCCCGTGCCTACGCCGAGGGCGTCGGCAAGGAGGTCGTGGTGGTCAACCGCGACGTGGCCGGCTTCATCACCACCCGACTGATCACCGCGCTGGTCGTCGAGGCCGCCAGCCTGTACGAGTCGGGCGTGGCCACCGCCGAGGACATCGACACCGCCTGCCGGCTGGGCTTCGGCCACGCGATGGGCCCGCTGCAGACCGCCGACCTGACCGGCGTGGACATCCTGCTGCACGCCGCCCGCAACATCTACACCGAGACCCAGGACGAGAAGTTCGCCGCCCCGGAGATCATGGCCCGCATGGTCACCGCCGGCGACCTCGGCCGCAAGAGCGGCCGCGGCTTCTACCCGTACGAAGGCAAGTGAGCCGACAAGGCTGAACGACCTGGCGGGCCGTGCGATCGGAGAATCGTACGGCCCGCTGTGCCGGGCGGGTGAGTTTCCTCACGCCGGGTGCCGCAGACGGGTGATTTGGGCGGTAATCGAGCATAGGTGTGGAGAGTTCCTGCGTATATTCCCTCGGACGAGTGAAGTTGCTTCAGACCAGGGCGAAAACCAGCAACCTGCGGCGCTGCTTCACCGTCAGATGAGGGAACCCGGCATTCCGACCGGGACCGGGTGCGGGCCGAGCCGTCACAGGCGTTCCGTCCACAACCCCACCCCGCCTCCGAGCCCGTCGCGGCCGGGGCGGACCACCCCGAGCAGGCCACCCAGGCGAAGGAGGAGAGCATGCGCATCACCGGCGACCACACGGCGCTGGCCATCGAAGGCCGCCTCGACGTGCGCACCGCCGCCGACGCGCGGGCCCGGCTGCACCAGGCCGTCGACGGCGGCCTCGGCGACCTCGTGCTCGACCTCGCCCGGCTGGAGTTCTGGGACGCCACCGGCCTCGGCGTGATCATGGGCACCCACCGGAGGGCCGGCCGGATCGGCCGACGGCTCGTGCTGCGCTCCGTCCCCGCACAGCTCCAGCGGCTGCTGGTGGCCACCAAGCTGCACCGCATCCTGGCCGTCGACGGCGGCGTCGCCGAGGCGCACATCCTCTAGCAGTGCTTCGTCAGGCAGTGGTGCTTCGTTAGGCCGGGGCCTGCCCCGCCACCTCCCCCGCACCGGACCGCTCTGCACGGGCGGGCCAGGATGTGCGAGAGTCTGCCCGTCAGAAAACGGCCGCCCGGGCCCCGCCCGCGGCCGCGACCGAGACGGGTGCCGGGCGGCGCGGGGCGCCGGCGGCCGAGCACGATGCGGAGCAGAACGTGGCACAGCCAACCGGGGAGTTCCGGCAGGAGGCCGTCCGCACCCGCGGTGGGGAACTGGTCTCCGGCGGCCTGCTGGTCGGCCTCGGAGCCCCGGAAGGCTCCGAGGCCAGGCCCTGTCCGGAGGAGTGGCGCCCCCGCCCGCGCCGGATCGAGCGCAGCGAGCCCGCCCGCGGCCCGGCCGGCGGCGTCGGCCGCGCGGTCGGCCCGCTCGCCCTCGGCGCCGGGCCCGCCGACATGCCGCTGCTCGACCGCGAGGCCGACATCGCCGAACTGCTCGGCCTGCTCGCCGAGGGCCGCTCGATACGCCTGGTCGGCAAAGCCGGCTCGGGCCGCAGCACACTGCTGGCGGCCGTCGCCGGGGCCGCGGCCGACCTGGCCCCCGGCGGCGTCGTCCAGCTCTGCGGACACCGCCGCACCGCCGCCGACCTGCTCCAGGACCTCTTCGCGGCCACCCACCACGCCCCCGGCTTCCGGCCCGACCCCGGCCAGCTGGCCGCACACCTCGCCGGGATCGGCGCGATCGTCGCGATCGACGAGGCCGAGCCCACCGGCGCCGAGCTGGAGGAACTGCTCGCCGCCGCCCCCGGCTGCGCCTTCCTGATCTCGGTCGCCCCGGACGCCCCGCCGCTGCCGGCCGACTCCCGGCTGCAGGACCACGCCGTCGCCGGGCTCTCCCGCTCCGCCTGTCTCACCCTCGCCGCCCGGCAGGCCGGGCGCCCCCTGGACGCGGCCGAGAAGGCCTGGGCCGTCGACCTCTGGTTCGAGTCCGAGGGCCTGCCGCTGCGCTTCGTCCAGGCCGCCGCGCTGCTGCGCCAGCGGGACGTCTCGGTGGACGCGCTGGTCGCCGCCGAGGAGGACCGGCTGGACGTCTTCGGCGCGATCGACGAGCCCACCCGCGACCCCGACCCGGCGGTGCGCGAGAACGTGCTGCGCCGCACCGTCCCGCTGCTCTCGGTCGCCGAGACCGCCTCGCCCGCCGTCCGGCTCGCCGAGGGCCTGAGCGAGCCCGCGCAGGCCGTGCTGCGGCTCGCCGTCGCGCTCGGCGGCGAGTGCCCCACCGCGCCGCACCTGCCCGCGCTGATCGACGTCGGCCAGGGCGAGAGCGCGCTGGCCGAACTCGCCGACGCCGGGCTGGCGGTGTCCATCGGCGGGCACCACCGGCTCACCGCCGGGGCGCTCGAACTGCTCGCCCCGCACTGGCCGGCCCGCGGCTGCGTGGACGGCGCCGCCCAGCACTTCGCCTGGTGGGTCGGGCACAGCTCGGTGTCGCTGGAGCAGATCGCCGCCGAGGCCGAGGTGGTGATCGGCGTGCTGCTCGCCGACCGGACCGCCGGGCGGCACGAGGCGGTGATCCGGCTGGCCCGGGCCGCGGCGCCCGCGCTGGCGCTGGCGCTGCGCTGGGGCGCCTGGGAGCGGGTGCTGCAGCTGGGCCTGGAGGCGGCCCGGCGGACCGGTTCGACGGTCGACCAGGCCTGGTTCCACCACGAGGCGGGCGTGCACGCGATCTGCGTCCAGCAGCCGTCCAGGGCGATCGCCGAACTGGAGACCGCGCTCACCCTGCGGGCCACCGCCGGGGAGCAGCGCGGGGTCGCCCCAGCGCGCCGGATGCTGGACCTGCTGCGCGCCGAAGGCCGACAGCTGCCCGCAGCCGCGGTCGTGGCGGCGCCCGGCCGCGGGCCGGTGATCCGCAAGATCGCCGCTCGGGTGCCGGCCGGCCTGAAGGCCCGGACCGGGAAGCGGCGCCGGGTGGTGGTGGCCTCCGCGGCCGTGCTCACCTTCGGGGTGCTCGGTACGGCGGTGGCGATGAGCATCACCGGGCCCGACGAGCACAAGGGGAACGACCCGCACGGGCGGCTGGACGACGTCGGCGACACCAAGAACGCGCCGATGCCGCTGCCGTCCGCCAGCAGGAGCCCGGGGACGGCCGGTACGGGCGGTGCCGAGCCGGGCAGCCCGGCGGGGACGGGCGCCAGCCCGGAGGCCTCGGCGAGCGGCAGCGCGTCGCACTCGCCGAGCGCCTCGCCGACGAGGAGGCCGAGCGCCTCGCCGGGGGCCACCGGGTCGGACGCCCCGCAGCAGCCGCAGCCGCAGCAGCCCGCACCGGGGCAGCCGCAGCCGCCGGTCCAGCAGCCGGGGCAGCCGCAGCAGCCTCAGCCGCCGGTGTCGCAGCCCCCGAAGCCGACGCCGAGCCACACCCCGTCGTCCCCGGTGACCAGCGCGAGCACCTCCCCGTCGACGACGCCGTCCGCCACGTCGACGGTGCCGTCCGGGACGGTCTCCCCGTCCCCCCCGACGACGGGCTGACCGATCAGAACAGCTTGAGCTTGTCGTCGTCGATGCCGCGCAGCTCGTCGTAGTCCAGCACCACGCAGCCGATGCCCCGGTCGGTGGCCAGCACACGGGCCTGGGGCTTGATCTCCTGCGCGGCGAAGACGCCCTTGACCGGGGCCAACAGCGGGTCCCGGTTGAGGAGTTCGAGGTAGCGGGTGAGCTGTTCGACGCCGTCGATCTCGCCGCGGCGCTTGATCTCGACGGCCACCGTGACGCCGTCGGCATCGCGGCAGAGGATGTCGACCGGGCCGATCGCGGTCGGATACTCGCGCCGGATTAGCGACCAGCCGGAACCGAGCACCTCCATCCGGTCCGCGAGCAGCTCCTGCAGGTGTGCCTCGACGCCGTCCTTGATCAGGCCGGGGTCGACCCCGAGCTCGTGGGACGAGTCGTGCAGTACCTCCTCCAACGTGATGAGGAGCTTCTCGCCGGCCTTGTTCTCCACCGTCCAGACCCCGTCGGCCTCCTTGAGGGCGCACGGTGGGGACATCCAGTTGAGCGGCTTGTAGGCGCGGTCGTCGGCGTGGATGCTGACGCTGCCGTCGGCCTTGACCAGGATCAGCCTGGTGGCGGAGGGCAGATGGGCGGAGAGCCGACCGGCATAGTCGACTGAGCAGCGGGCAATTACGAGACGCACGGTCGACCACGCTAGCCCACCGGGGCCAGTTGATGCGATTCCGCGACGACCGGGTGAAGAAAGCGCGAACCCCGCGAACATGGATGCTCAGTAATCCCGCCACCGCCCGCCGCCCTCTGGCGCCCACACCGAGTGGTCGCTACGTTGTGTGACGACATGAATGCGGGGCCGCTGTCAACGGGATGGAGACTTCAGATGAACGATCCAACAGGATCTGGCCAATCTGGGTGCGCCACGGCGTATTTCCGAAGCGATCCCCAGGAATGACCAGCCTGCTCCGCCGTTGACTGCCACGCTGTTCTGGTGCGGTCGGTGTCCGGGACGTCACGTCCCGTGGCGCCTCCGCCCTTCGCAAGGGTGCCGGAAACCCCCGTCCCACGGTGTTCCGGACGCCACATGCGATTTCGCCCACCCTCACGGTGAGCTTCGGACCACGCACGACCACCCGGGCGCCGCGCGGGTGGACCGCGAGAGGAGAATCCATGTCGCTCGACGTCTCACCGGCCCTGCTGGAAAAGGCTGAGCGGGGCGAGGTCGACGAGCGGGAATTCGTCGACTGCGTCCGCGTCTCGCTGCCGTACGCCTGGGACCTGATCAGCTCGCTGGTCGCCCAGGCGAAGGTCGACGGCACCGACTTCGCCGACAACCAGGTACCGCCGCCCAGCGAGCAGGCCCGTGGCCAGCTGCTGCGCGCCCTTGCCAGCGATGCCATCCGGGGCGCCCTGCAGCGCCACTTCGGGGTGCGGCTGGCGTTCCAGAACTGTCATCGGGTGGCGGTGTTCCTGCCGTCGGAGGCCAACGAGGCGCGCTACGACCGCTTCACCTCCGTCCGGGAGCAGTTGCTCAACCAGTCCGAGGAACTGCGGGACTGCTGAGCCCGGCGGTGCCGGCCGCCCCCGTCCCCCGGTGCGGGGGGAGGGGGCGGCGGCGACGCCCGACCGTCCCGACGAGCTCAACTGAGCTGCGGCAGCACCTCGGAGCCGAGCCGGGCGATGTTGTGCAGGGTCGCCTCTCGGTCGCCGCTGCCCTCGGCGAGCAGGGCGAACCGCCGGATGCCGGTGCGCTCGGCAGTGGCCAGCAGCCGGTCGGCGCACTGCTTCGGGGTGCCCACCGCGTGCAGGTCGCAGAGGAGTTCGGTGTACTGGTGCGGGTCGCGCATCTTCCGCTCGCGGCCATCCACGGTGCGGTGCGCGCCCAGCCCGTGCTCGAACCAGCCGGGCATCGCGTTCAGCAGGGTGGCCCGGGCCTCCGAGGCCCGGTCGTCCACCTGGGCCACCCCGGCCGCGACGTGCTGGCGGCTGATCCGGCGCAGCTGCTCCTCGCCGCGCCCGGCGGCCAGCCAGGCGGTGCGGTAGAGCTCCAGCATCCGCAGCTTGTCGTCGTCGCCGGAGTGCATGCCGAGCAGCATCGGCAGGCCGCGCTCGGCGGCCAGCCTGACCCCGTTCGGCGAGGTGCAGGCGACCACCACCGGCGGGCCGGCCACCGGCCTTCCGGCGGTGGTGAGTTCCTCGCCGAGGCCGGCGTCCTGGCGCTGGCGGGGGAAGCGCACCGGGCCGGACGGCTCGTCCAGGCCGAGCCAGCTGCCCAGGCCCGGGCGCCGCAGCGACTCGGTGGCCTGCGGCACCACCGGCACCTCGGGGAAGGAGAACTGCGGGCCGTCCGCGCCCACCTGGGAGCCGCGCAGCCAGCGCAGCAGCAGGTCCAGCCGCTCCGGGAAGCCGTTCTCGTAGGCCTTCACGCCGCTGCCGAACACGTCCAGGTCGATCCACGGCCCGCCGCGGCCGACCCCGAGCGTGAAGCGCCCGTCGGAGGTCAGGTGCAGCATGGCGGCCTGTTCGCCGAGTGCCACCGGGTGGCTGGTGGAGAGCACGCTGACGGCGGTGCCGACGCCGATCCGGCGGGTGCGGCCGAGCAGCAGCGCGGCCAGTGTCGCGGCGTTGGGGCAGACCCCGTACGGGACGAAGTGGTGCTCGGCCAGCCAGACGCTGTCCAGGCCCGCTCGTTCGGCCTCGACAGCGGCCCGGACGGTGCGCTCCAGCGCCTCGCCGTGGGTCTGTCCGGGGAACTGCGCGGACAACAGGAACGCGCCGACCCGTACCGGGGCGGTGTTCGGCGGCAGCGCGCAGGTGCGTTGCGCGGCGGTCAGTGGCTCGCCCGCGACGGCGGTCAGCGGTGGTACGGAGGTCAGCGCCGGGCCGGGTGCCGGTGGCCGGACGCCGACGGACCGACGGGTCTCGGCGCGCGGGCTGGTCTTGGTCATCCTGGGGCCTCCTCGGGTGCACGCAGGGTCTGCGAGCCCCGCCTGTTCCCTTCGTGGGTATCCGATGTCATGTGCCAATGGCACGCGGAACCCCGAATTTCCGCGATGACCGGGTGGATCTCGGCAAAAACGCCGGACCACCGGCCGAACCCGTGATAGGGGCCGTTCAAGAGCTCGGGCACCCGGACAGGCCCGGGAGACAGGCCCTAGGCTGGAACGACTTCGAGCCCCGGAAGAGAGGCAGTCCGCCGTGCCCCGCCGCAACCGGATCAAGATCGCCGCCCCCCGCGAGAGCGCCGAGTCGGCCGCCGCCCCGCTCGGCGGATCGCTGCGCCGTACCGAGAACTACCAGGGCGACGACTGGGTGGTCCAGACGGTCGCGGGCACCTCGGGGCGGTCCTACCGCTGCCCGGGTTGCGACCAGGAGATCCCGCCCGGGATGGGCCACGTGGTGGCCTGGCCGATGCACGGCGCCGGGGTGGACGACCGGCGGCACTGGCACCGCGCGTGTTGGGGAGCGCGGGAGCGCCGGGCCTCGAACATCCTGCGAGGCCGCGGTGCTCCGCGGTACTGACCGGTTCTGACCCGGTACCGGCTGCCCCCCCGGGGTGCCGAACCGCCTTACGCGTCGCGGTTCTTGAACACCAGCGCGCCGCCGACCAGGGCCGCCGCGGTCCAGGCCAGGCAGATCGCGAAGCCCGCCCACGGGCCGTACGGCTGGCCGTTCTGCTCGTACACCAGCAGCATCCGCGAGCCCGCGTAGTCCGGGAAGTAGTGGGCCAGGGTCTTGACCTTCGGCACCGCCGAGAGGATCGGCGAGAGCAGGAAGAAGAACGGCACCAGCACGCCGAGGGCGAGCGTCTGGTTGTGCAGCATGGCGGTGACGCCGGCCGAGAACAGGCAGAGCATCGTCAGGTACAGCGCGGCGCCGAACACCGCGCGCAGCACGTTCGGCTCGCCCAGGGTGGTGGAGTGGGCGCCGAGCAGCGACTGGCCGACGAAGAAGGTGACGAAGACGGTCACCAGCGAGACCGCCAGGGCCAGCGCGCCGAGCACCATCGCCTTGCCGGTGAGCAGGGTGCCGCGCTGCGGGACGGCGGCCAGGGTGACCCGGATCATGCCGCTGCTGTACTCGTTGCCGATCGCCAGCACGCCGAAGACGATGATGGCCAGCTCGCCGAGCATGATGCCGGAGAAGGCCGTGCCGGTGGCGTCGAACGGGGTCTGCTGGTGCCGCCGGAACTCGGTGAAGTTGTTGTTGGTGAGCAGGGACAGCAGCGCGCCGATGCCCACGGTGACCACGAAGGCCAGCGCGAGGGTCCAGACGGTGGAGCGGACGCTGCGGATCTTCGTCCACTCGGATCGGAGGATCGCCGGGAAGGACGCCATCTCAGTTCTCCTCCTGTCGCACCGCGGCGGTCGGCCGGGTGCCGTCCGCCTTCCAGCCGGCGCCCCAGGGGCCGGGTGCGCCGGCCGCGTCCCGGCCCGGTCCGTCGCCCGCGTGGTACTCCACCGCGTCCGCCGTCATCTGCATGAACGCCTCCTCCAACGAGGCCTGCTGCGGGCTGAGTTCGTGCAGCACCACGCCGTGCGCCGCGACCAGCTCGCCGAGGACCGCGATGTCGCCGTCGAGCACCTCGTAGGAGCCCTCCGGGCCCGGCTCGTGCCGCAGGCCGGCCCCGGTCAGCACGTCGAGCAGGCGCTCGGGCTGCGGGCTGCGCAGCCGCACGGCGGAGCGGGAGTTGCGCCGGATGAACTCCGGCATCGGCAGGTCGGCGAGCAGCCGGCCCTTGCCGATGACCACCAGGTGGTCGGCGGTGACGGCCATCTCGCTCATCAGGTGGGAGGAGACGAAGACCGTGCGGCCCTCGCCGGCCAGGCGCTTCATCAGGTTGCGGATCCAGAGGATGCCCTCCGGGTCCAGGCCGTTGACCGGCTCGTCGAACATGACGATCTCCGGGTCGCCGAGCAGGGCGGAGGCGATGCCCAGGCGCTGGCCCATGCCGAGCGAGAAGCCGCGGGCCCGCTTGCGGGCGACCGGCGTGAGGCCGACCAGGGCGAGCACCTCGTCCACCCGGCGCTCCGGGATGCGGTTGCTCTGGGCGAGCCAGAGCAGGTGGTCGCGGGCCGTGCGGCCGGGGTGGACGGCCTTGGCCTCCAGCAGTGCGCCGATGTACTTGAGCGGCTCGCTGAGTTGCCCGTAGCGCTTGCCGTCGATGGTGACCCGGCCGCTGGTCGGACGGTCGAGGTCGAGGATCATGCGCATGGTGGTGGACTTGCCGGCGCCGTTGGGGCCGAGGAAGCCGGTGACGACCCCCCGGGGGACCTGGAAGCTGAGCCCGTCCACGGCGAGCGTCTTTCCGTAATGTTTTGTCAGGTCGTGCAACTCGATCATTTGCGCTCCCTTACTCCTTGTCGGGCCCACCCGACCCAATAGCAAAGGGTAGTGATCCTGTTGCATAGTGTCACCACAGGCCCGGAGTCCAGGCGACGTCGGGCGCCCTCCCGGCCGCGGCGAGTTGCTCGGTGGCCGGCCAGCGTCCGGAGGGACGCACCACGCGGGCCGGAATCGTCAGGTTCCGGCACCAGGGTGCGAAGACGATCGGCCAGGTGGCCGCCGCGTGCGACCACCAGAAACTGAGGAAAGCTCAGGATTGCCTGGCGGATCAGCGGCGCTAGGACAAAGCGGATGACGCGGCCCGCTGAGTGGGCCCCGCCGGGCGCACCGGAATAGGTTGGGCGCATGACCCAGCCCCCCTCCGCAGTGTCCGTCCGCGAGAGCGGTACCGGAATACCCCTGGTGCTGCTGCACGCCTTTCCGTTGAACGCCTCGATGTGGTCCACCCAGCTGGACGCGCTGCCCGGTCTGACCGGAGACGAGGTCCGGGTGCTCGCCCCCGATCAGCGGGGTTTCGGCGGCACCGAGCTGGGCGCCGACGAACCCTCGCTGGACCTGGTCGCCGACGACCTCGCGCTGCTGCTGGACGCGGCCGGGATCGACCGCGCGGTGGTCGCCGGGCTCTCCATGGGCGGCTACGTGGCGCTGGCCTTCGCCCGCCGCCACCCGCAGCGGCTGGCCGGACTGCTGCTGGCCAACACCCGCGCCACCGCCGACACCGATGCCGCCCGGGCCAACCGGGAGCGGATCGCCGCCGCCGTCACCGCCCGGGACAGCGTCCAGCTGCTGCTGGACGAGAAGGTGGCGGCCGGGCAACTCGGGCCCGACTCGCAGCACCTGGTGGAGCGGGTGCAGGCGATGGTCGCCGCCGCGCCGCCGGCCTCGGTCGCCTGGGCCCAGCGGGCCATGGCGGCCCGACCGGACTCCCTGGACGTCCTGGCAGGCCTACGGGTGCCGCTGTCGGTCGTCGCGGGCGCCCAGGACGCCCTGGTGGCTCCGGAGGAGGCCGAACGGATGCTACGGGCCCGCCCGGACGCCGAGCTGACCGTCGTCCCCGGGGTGGGCCATCTGAGCGCCCTGGAGGCACCCGGCGCGTTCGACGCCGCCGTCCGCCGACTGCTCGCCCGGGTGGCCGCCGGATGAGTCAGGACGCGGCGGGCTGGGACTTCTCCGCCTTGGAGGTGACCGGCCGGATGCCGGTGACCAACCGCGGCGAGGGGTTGGTCGAACTGACCCTGGAGCCACTCGGCGAGGACTACTGGTTGCGCCCGGGGGAGACCTTCATCGTCACCTCGTACGGCGACCACGGGCCCGGGCACCCGTTCGAGGTGCAGTACTGGCCCGACTCGGTGTCGGTCTGGTGCACCTCCTGGTTCGGCACCGTCTCGGACGACGAGGGCAACCAGCTCAGCAGCGGGCACCAGCGGCCCGACGGGGCCTACCCGAGGTAGTGACGGGGGGAAAGCCGACAGGCCCTCACCCGGGAGGGTGAGGGCCTGCTGCGCTAGTCCCTGCTCGCGGGTCGCCGGCCGTCAGCGCGACTGCTGGGCGGGCACGCCCATGGTGTCGTCGTTCGGCAGCGAGGCGGCGGCCACGGCCGCGCCGGTCAGCGTCGCCAGCATCTCGCGGACGTTGGTCAGCTGGGCGTTGATGCTGTCGCGGCGGTTGGTCAGCGCCGCCAGCTCGCGCTCGGATTCGCTGCGGATGCGGTCGGCCTTGGCGTTGGCGTCCGCCACGATGTCCTCGGACTGGCGCTGGGCCGTCTCGACGGTCTGGCGGGCGCGGCGCTCGGCGTCGGTGCGCAGCTTCTCGGCCTCCAGGCGCAGCTGCTCGGCCCGGTGCTCGATCTCGGCGAGGCGCTTCTCGGCCTTGGCCTGACGGGCGGCCAGGTCGCGCTCGGACTGCTCGCGGCGCTTGGCGAGGTTGGTCTCGAACTCCAGCGCGGCCTGGGCGGCCTTGGTGCGGGTCTCCTCGAAGAGGGCGTCCGCTTCCTCGCGCTTGTTCTGGGCGTCCTTGTTGGCCTCGGCGCGCAGCTGGGCGGAGTCGCTCTTGGCCTTGTCGACGATCCGCAGACCCTCGTCCTCGGCCTTGGCCTTGCGGTCCTTGGCGTAGTTCTCGGCCTCGGTGCGGACCTGCTGGGCGGCGGCCTCGGCCAGCTCGCGGTGCTGCTCGGCGGCGCGGTGCGCCTCGTCGCGCAGGTCCTTGGCCTCCTCTTCGGCGAGCCGCAGGATCTTCTCGACCCGGGCGCCGAGGCCGGCGTAGGAGGGCTCCTGCTCGGCGACCGCCGCCTGGGCGGTCTGGGTCTCCAGGTGGAGCTCCTCGATGCGCTTCTCCAGCGCGCTGATCCGGGTCAAGGCACTGTCACGGTCGGCCACCAGCTTGGTGATCCGCTCGTCGACCTGGGCGCGCTCGTACCCACGGCGCACCAGGTCGAAGCCGTGAGGGGAGTGACTGTCGCTCATGGGACTCTGGGCTTCCTGTCGTCAAACCGCTGAGGTGGTTGAGGGAATCCTGACACGGTACCGGAGTGTCGACGGCGAAATGCCGTTGTCTCACGGACAATGACCGCCAATGTCCGCTCAATCGGGTGGTGCGTTCTTGGAGCGATTGCCACCCGACCGGGGGGAGCCAACTCCGGCACCGGCCTTGGCACCCCCGTCCTTCTTGGTACTGCTTCCCCCGTTGGCCTGGGCGACCGGTGACGGTGCCTCGAACGCCTCCAGCGCCGACAGCACGTCCTGGACCCTGGAGATCTCGGTGTTGATGTCCTTGCGGCGGCGCACCAGCTCGTCCAGCTCGCGCCGGCCCTCGTCGGTGACCCGCTTGGCCTCGGCCTTGGCCTCGGCGACCAGCCGCTCGGCCTCGGCCCTGGCCAGCTCGATCTGCTCGTCGGCGGTGCGGTCGGCCTCCTGCAGCCGCTTCTCCGCCGCGGCGGCCGCGCTCTCCAGCCGCTCCTCGGCCTCGGTCTCGGCCGACTGCAGCTTGGCCTCGGCCTTCTCGATCAGCGCCTCGGCGCGGTCGGTGGAGTTGGCGAGCTTGGTCTCCGCCTCCTTGAGCAGGCCCTCGGCCTTGCGGACGGCGGAGAGCCGGACCTTGCTGGCCTCCGCGGAGGCCTCCGAGGTCAGCTCGCCCGCCCGCTCCTCGGCGGCCGCGACCAGGGCGGCGGCGCGGTCCTCGGCCTCGGCGACGGTGGCCACCGCCTGCTCCTCGGCCTCGGTCAGCTGCTCCTGAGCGGCCGTCACCAGGGCGTCCACCCGCTCGCCGGCGGACTTCATGGCCGCCGCGTTCTCCTTGCGGGCGCGCTCGTGCAGCGCCTCGACCTCGGCGTCGGTGCGCTCGCGCAGCTCCTCGGCACGCTCGCGGATCGCGGTGGCGTCCCGGCGGGCCTCGGCGAGCAGCGCGTCGGCGTCGGCCCGGCCCTTCTCGACCTCGGCCTGCCCGGCCGCCTCGCCGGCCGCGACCAGGCGGTCGGCCTCCTTGCGGGCGGCGGCGACCATCGCGTCCGCCTGCTCCTCGGCGGCCGCGGTGGTGGCCAGCGCGGTGGTCTGGGCGTCCTCGCCGAGTGCCTCGGCGTCCGCGAAGGCCTTCTCCAGGACGGACTTGGCCTGCTCGCGGGTGGCCTTGTCGAACTGCTCGGCGGCCTCCCGGGTCTCCGCGTCGTAGGCGTCGGCGCGGGCGCGGGTGGCGCTGTCGTACTCGTCGGCCAGGGAGCGGGTGGCGAGGGCGTACTCCTCGGCCTCCGCGCGCAGCCCGGCGGCCAGCTCCTCGGCGTCGGCCACCGTCCGGGCGGCCTGGGCGGCGGCGTCCGCGCGCAGCTGCTCGGCGGCCTCCTGGGCGGCGCGCAGCTCGGCCTCGGCATCGGCGCGCAGCTGCTCGTCGTAGGCCTGGGCCTCGGCGCGCTGACGGCCCAGCTCGGCCTCGGCGGCCTCGCGCTCGGCGGCGAGCTCCAGCTCGGTCTGCTCGCGCAGGGCGGTGGTCTCGGCCTCGGTGCGGGCGCGCAGATCGCCGGTCTCGCGGTCGGCGAGGGCCCGTTGCTCGGCGCAGTACGCGTCGGCCGCCTCGCGCAGCTCGGCGGTCTCGCGCGCGGCCAGGTCGCGCTGCTCGGCGGTCTCCCGGTCGGTGAGCTCGCGGACCTCTGCGGCGTAGGTGTCGGCCGCCTCGTGCTGCTCGACGGCGTACGCGTCGGCCGCCGCGCGCTGCTCGGTGGTCTCCCGGTCGGCGAGGGCGCGGGTCTCGGCGGCGTCCTGCTCGGCCCGGTCGCGGACCTCGGCGGCCTCCTGCTCGGCGGTGGCCTTCAGCGCGGCGATCTGCTCGGCGGCGGCCTCGTGCAGGCCGGCCACCGACTGGCGGACCTCGGCGGCCTCCTCCTCGGCGGCGGCGACCAGCTCGGCGCCCTCGGCCCGGGCGGCGGCGACCACGTCCGCACCGTCGGCCCCGGCCTGCTCCAGGACGGCGGTGGCCTCGGCCCGGATGCCGTCGGCGGTGGCGCGGGCCTCGGACAGCTCGCGGCCGGCCTCGGCCCGTACCGTCTCGGCCTGCTCGTTGGCCAGCGCCAGTTCGGCGGCGGCCTTCTCGCGGGTGGCCTTGGCGTCCTGGGCGGCCTCGGCCCGGCGCTGCTCGGCGGCGGTCCGGGCCTGCTCCAGCAGCTCGTCGGCCTCGGTGCGCTGGGCGGCGGCGTACTGGTCGGCGCTCTCGCGCTGCTCGGCGGCGTACCGGTCGGCGGCCTCGCGCTGCTCGGTCGTCTCGGTCGCGATGCGCTCGGCGAGCTCGCCGGCGTGCTGCTCGGCCTCGGTGCGGACCCGGTTGGCGTAGGCCTCGGCGCTCTCGCGTTGCTCGGTGGTCTGCTGCCGGGTCAGGGCGCGCAGCTCGGCCGTCTCGCGGTCGGCCGTCTCGCGCTGCTGGGCCGCGTACTGGTCGGCGGCGCCGCGGATCTCCGCGACGTGCTGCTCGGCCGCGGCGCGGACCTCGGCGGTCTCCCGGGCGGTGCGCTCGGTCAGCTCGGCTGCGGCCTGCTCGGCCTGCTCACGGGCGGAGCGGGCGGCGGCCAGCTGCTCGGCGGTCTCCTCGCGCTCGCGCCGCAGCCCGGTGGCGGCGGCCTCGTGCTCGCGCAGGCTCTCCTCGCGCAGCGCGTTCGCGGCGGCCTCGGCCTCGCCCCGGGTACGGGCTGCCTCGGCGTCGGCCTCGGTGCGCACCCGCTCGGCGTCGCCGACCGCGGCGTCCCGGACCGCGCTCGCCTCGGCCTGGGCGTCGGCGATCAGCGCCTCCGCGGCGGCGCTCGCCTCGGCGCGCACCCGCTGGCCGAACTCGGCGGCGTCGCGCCGGAGTTCGGCGGTCTCGCGCTCGGCGGCGACCCGGTTCTCGGCGGCCGCGGCCTTGGCGGCGGCCAGGGCGTCCTGGCCCTGCTGCTCGGCCGCGGCGGTGATCTTCCCGGCCTCGGCGCGTGCCCGGGTCAGGGTCTGCTCGGCCCGGCCCTGGGTCTCGGCGGCCTGCTCCTGGGCCTGCTCGCGCAGCCGCTCGATCTCCCCGGCGGCGCCGGCACGCAGCTCGTCAGCGTCGGCCTTGGCCCTGGTGAGCAGCTCCTCGGCGTTCTTCGCCGACTCCTCGATCTGCAGCACCGCCTGGCGGCGGGCCTCACTGCGGGCCCGGTCGGCCTCGGCGGCGGCTTGGGCGCGCAGCTCCTCGGCCTCGGCCCTCAGCCGGGCCGCCTCGTCCTGCATCTGCTCGATCCGCTCGCGGATCGCGGCGGCGTCGTCCAGGGCGGCGTTCTGGGCCTGCTCGACGGCAGCCTGGGCCTGTTCGCGCAGTCGCTGCGCCTCGGCACGGGCCTCGGCGCGGATCCGCTCGGCCTCGGCCGCGGCCTCACCGCGGGCGGCCTCGGCGTCCTGGTTGGCCCGGCCGAGCACCTCCTCGGCGGTCTTGGCGGCCTTGGCGAGGTGGACGGTGGCGTCCTTGGCGCCGGCCGCCCGGCCCTCCTCCTCGGCCTCGCTGCGCAGCCGCTGGGCCTCGGCCTCGGCCTGCGCCCGCAGTTCGGCGAGTTCCCGGTCGGCCTGGGCCCGCAGCTCGGCGATCGCGGCCTCGGCCTCGGCCTTCAGCTCGGCGGCGACCGACTCGGCGGTGGCCCGCAGCCGCTCGCCCTCCTCGGCGGCGGCGGCCTTGGCGGCGTCCGCCTCGGCCTGCCTGGTGGCGGCCTCGGCCCGGATCGCCTCGGCCTCGGCCCGGATCGCGGAGGCCTCGGTGGTGGCCTGGGCGACCATCCGGGCCACCTCGGCCCGGGCGGTCTGCGAGCGCTGCTCGCTGGCGGCCTCGCCGTCGGCGACCTTGCGCACGGCGGCGGCCTCGGCGTCGGCCTGGAGCTGCTCGGCGGCCTGCTCGGCCTGGGCGCGCAGCTCGGCGGCCTCCTGGCGGGTGCGCTCGGCCTCGCTGATGGCCTCGGCGCGCAGCCGCTCTATCTCGGCCTTCGCGGCGCCGAGCTGCTGCTCGGCGCGGGCCTGCTCGGCGGCGGCCTGCTCCTTGAGCCGGCTGATCTCGGTGTGGGCGACGGCCAGCTGCTGCTCGGCGGCGGCGTGCGCGGCGGCCAGCTCCTGCTGGGCCTGGCCGCGGGCGGCGTCCACGTCGGCGGCGGCCTGGGCGCCGGCCTGCTGGGCGTGCTCGGAGGCGGCGCGCAGCAGGCGCTCGGCGTCGCTCTGGGCCCGCTGCAGGGCGGCCTCGGCAGCGGCCTGGGCCTCGCCGCGGGCGGCGTCCACGTCGGCGGCGGTCTGGGCGCGGGCCTGGTCTGCGAGCGCGGTGGCCTCGGCGCGTGCGGCGGCGACCATCCGCTCGGCCTCGACGCGGGCCTCCTGGAGCAGGCGCTGGGCCTCCTGCTCGGAGCCGGCCCGGGTCTGTTCGGCCCAGCCGTTGACGTGCTGCTCAGCGGAGCGGCGCAGCTCGGCGAGCTCCTCCTCCAACTGGCGGCGGCGGGCGGTGAGCTCGGCCTCCAGCCGGGCGGTGCGCTCGGCGGCCTCGGCCATGATCCGCTGGGTCGCGGCCTGGGAGTCGCGCAGCTGGCGCTCGGCGTCGGCGCGCAGCTGCTGGGCCTGCATCTCGGCCGTGCGGAGCATCTGCTCGGCCTGGCCGGAGACGGCGTCGAAGGCGCGCGGTTGGGCGAGCATGCGACGGGACTCGTGCAGCTTGGCCCGGAGCACCTCCACCTGGTAGGCGAGATCCTCGGCATGCTCGACTGCCTTGTCCCGCTCCTTCCGAGTCCGACCCATCTCGGCCTCGAACTGGGAGAGGTGATCGTCAACCTCGTAGCGGTCGTTGCCCCGCACTCCGCGGTCCCATCCATCTCCTGGTTGCGTCCTCGACCCGGCCGGTTCCGGGCTCCCGTGTGGGGCGCCGGTCCGACTGGTCCTTGCATCCGCAGCCATGGACGACCCCCGGCCAAGCCGGGGCCGTCCGCCGCGGTCGTCGGAATCCTCGGTGCGGGAGCGCGGGGGTGCCGCGTTCCCTCGTCCGGGTGGACTCCTGGGCGAACTCTTGCCTGTGGAGAATGGTGACAGATCCGTCTTGCGACTGTTCAGCCGTGCCCGCGTACTGGACTCCCCTGCGACGGGCCGACCACCGGAGGGCGGACGGGCCTGTCTTCGGCCGTGCTCGTCTCCTCCGTCCCCCGGAGTCTTCGCGCACCTGGGCATTGTAGTGGGAGCGCACTGCGGGGGAATGTCCGCGTGGGGGTTTTCCGGCCGTCGGACCAGGTTACTGACGGGTCGCTAGGGTCGATCCTCGGGGTGCCGCCCCGGGGCGGGCGGCACCGCGCGGGCTCTCAGTGCCCTTCGTGGGGTCTCAATGCCCTCCGTGGGCGCCCGGCTCGGCCGAGGTGACCAGCTCGGTCAGCACGCCGCCGCAGTCCTTGGGGTGCAGGAAAGTGATCCGCGAGCCCATCGAGCCGATCCGCGGCTGCTCGTAGAGGACCCGGACGCCCTTGCCCCGGATCGCCTCGGCGTCGCCGTCGACGTCGGCGGTGCCGAAGGCGATGTGGTGCACGCCCTCGCCGTTCTTCTCCAGCCACTTGGCGACGGTGGAGTCCGGCCGGGTGGGCTCCAGCAGCTGGAGGTACGAGGCGCCGCCGTCGTCCGTCCCGTTGATCCGGAGCATGGCCTCGCGGACGCCCTGCTCCTCGTTGACCTCGCTGTGGAACACCTCGAAGCCGTAGGTGGCGCGGTAGAACTCGACCGTCTTGTCGAGGTCTCGGCAGGCGATGCCGATGTGGTCGATACGGGTCAGCACGGCGACCTCCGGGGCGGGTAGGGAAGAAGGTGACACCCAGTGCAGCGTACGGGCCTCAAGCCGCGCCAGCGCCCGGGGTGCGAGCCTGCTCACACGGGGCGGGGTTCACCCGGATCGTGTTGACACGGTGTTGACTGGACGGTGCCAGTGCGCTCGATCACACCGTCGCTCCGGTGACGGGCGGAAAACAGGTCAGTACATTGAGCGCATCCTCACCTGGCCACGACGTGCGAAGGGGCCCGTCCCATGACCAACACCACCTCTGTGATCGTCGCCGGTGCGCGGACCCCGATGGGTCGCCTGCTCGGCTCCCTCAAGGGCTTCTCCGGTGCCGAACTCGGCGGCTTCGCGATCAAGGGCGCGCTGGAGCGGGCCGGGATCACGGGTGACCAGGTCCAGTACGTGATCATGGGCCAGGTGCTGCAGGCCGGCGCCGGCCAGATCCCGGCCCGCCAGGCCGCCGTCAAGGCCGGCATCCCGATGAACGTCCCGGCGCTGACCATCAACAAGGTCTGCCTCTCCGGCCTGGACGCCATCGCGCTGGCCGACCAGCTGATCCGGGCCGGCGAGTTCGACATCGTCGTGGCCGGTGGCCAGGAGTCGATGACCAACGCCCCGCACCTGCTGCCGAAGTCCCGCGAGGGCTTCAAGTACGGCGCGATCGGGATGCTCGACGCGATGGCCCACGACGGCCTGACCGACGCCTACGAGAACATCCCGATGGGCGAGTCCACCGAGAAGCACAACACCCGCCTGGGCATCGCCCGCGAGGTCCAGGACGAGATCGCCGCCGCCTCGCACCAGCGGGCCGCCAAGGCGCAGGCCGACGGCGTCTTCGACGCCGAGATCGTCCCGGTCGCCATCCCGCAGCGCAAGGGCGAGCCGGTGCTGTTCAGCCAGGACGAGGGCATCCGCGCCGACACCACCGTCGAGGGCCTGGCCAAGCTTCGCCCGGCCTTCGCCAAGGACGGCACCATCACCGCCGGCACCTCCTCGCAGATCTCCGACGGCGCCGCCGCCGTGGTCGTGATGAGCAAGGCCAAGGCCGAGGAGCTGGGCCTGACCTGGATCGCCGAGATCGGCGCCCACGGCAACGTGGCCGGCCCGGACAACTCGCTGCAGTCGCAGCCGTCCAACGCGATCAAGCACGCGCTGTCCAAGGAGGGTCTGGAGGTCTCCGACCTCGACCTGATCGAGATCAACGAGGCCTTCGCGGCCGTCGCCCACCAGTCGATGAAGGACCTGGGCGTCTCGGCCGACATCGTCAACGTCAACGGCGGCGCGATCGCCCTCGGTCACCCGATCGGCATGTCCGGCGCCCGCGTGGTGCTGACCCTGGCGCTGGAGCTGCAGCGCCGCGGCGGCGGCGTCGGCGCGGCCGCGCTGTGCGGCGGCGGCGGCCAGGGCGACGCGCTGATCGTGCGCGTGCCGAAGGCCTGATCGCTGACCTGACTCCCGGGGCTGCGGACCGCCACAAGTGGTCCGCAGCCCCTTCGGCATCTGCCGACTACCGCCGGCACGTGCCGACATCCGCCGGCATCTGCGCAAGGAGATCCTCATGTTCGATGTCGCCACGCTGGTCGAGCAGGCCCGGGAGGGCCGGCCACGGGCGGTCGCCCGGCTGATCACGCTGGTCGAGAACGCCGCCCCGCAGCTGCGGGAGGCGATGGCCGCGCTCGCGCCGTACACCGGGCAGGCCTACACGGTGGGCCTGACCGGCTCGCCCGGGGTCGGCAAGTCCACCTCCACCTCGGCACTGGTCTCCGCCTACCGGCGGCTCGGCAAGCGGGTCGGGGTGCTGGCCGTCGACCCGTCCTCGCCGTTCTCCGGCGGGGCGCTGCTGGGCGACCGGGTCCGGATGCAGGACCACGCGACCGACCCCGAGGTGTTCATCCGCTCGATGGCCACCCGCGGCCACCTCGGCGGGCTGTCCTGGGCGGCGCCGCAGGCGCTGCGGGTGCTGGACGCGGCCGGCTGCGAGGTGATCCTGGTCGAGACCGTCGGCGTGGGGCAGTCCGAGGTCGAGATCGCCGCCCAGGCCGACACCGCCGTGGTGCTGCTGGCCCCCGGGATGGGCGACGGGATCCAGGCCGCCAAGGCCGGCATCCTGGAGATCGGCGACGTCTTCGTGGTCAACAAGGCGGACCGGGACGGCGCCGACGCCACCGCCCGGGAGCTGAACCACATGCTGGGTCTCGGCGAGGCCCGGGAGGCGGGGGACTGGCGCCCGCCGATCGTCAAGACCGTCGCGGCCCGCGGCGAGGGCGTGGACGAGGTGGTCGAGGCGCTGGAGAAGCACCGCGCCTGGCTGGAGGAGCACGGCGAGCTGGCGGCGCGCCGCCGCCGCAGGGCCGCGCAGGAGATCGAGGCGATCGCGCTGGCCGAACTGCGGGCCCGGATCGGCGACCTGTCCGGGGACCGCCATCTGGCCGGGCTGGCCGAGCGGGTGGTCGCGGGCGAACTGGACCCGTACGGGGCGGCCGACGAGCTGGTCGCCGGGCTGACGCAGAGCTGAGTGCGGCAGTGCGCCTGGTGATCCGCCTCCCCTGATCGCCCCCGTCGCCGCTTCGGCATGACCGAAGCGGCGACGGCATTGTCCGGGCCCTTTGCGTAGGAAGTCGGCCAGGCCGACTTCCTACGCGGAGAAGAGCAGCGGTGGTCTAGGAGCGGCCGCGCAGGCCGCGGAGGTGTTCGGCGACCGGGGCCAGCGCCTCGTACATGGCGTCCAGCTGTTCCGGGGTGAAGCGGTCGATGAAGTGCGCCCGGACGCTGCGGACGTGGTCCGGGGCGACCCGCTGCATGGTCTCCCAGCCCTGTTCGGTGAGGTGGGCGTAGAGGCCGCGGCGGTCGCCGGGGCACTCCTGGCGCAGCACCAGGCCGGCGTTCTCCATCCGGGTGATCTGGTGCGAGAGCCGGCTCTTCGACTGCAGGGTGGCGGTCGCGAGGTCGGTCATCCGCATCCGGTGGTCGGGGGCCTCGGAGAGGACGACCAGGATCTCGTAGTCGTTGATCGCCAGGTTGTGGGGTTGGAGTTCGCGGCTGAGCTGGTATTCCAGCAGCTTGGCGACCTCCAGATGGGCGCGCCACATCCGCTGCTCCCTGGCGGTCAGCCAGGGAGTCTCCTCCTCGGGCGGCGACGGAGGGTTGTCCGCAGTGTCGATCGTGTGCGCATCCATGGGATCCAGCATAGCCGATTTAGTTCAATTTTGTACAAGATTACAGGCCGAAACGCCGTCCGAGTTCGCCCAGGTTACCGAGGCCCGGCGCGTTGGGGTTGCCGCCGACGTTGGCCTGCTGGGTGGGCACCCCGCCGACCGGGACGCCCGCCTCGGCGTCCACCACGCCGACCGACCGCTCGGCCAGCAGCTTCTCGCTGGACTGGATCAGCACCTGCCCGGCGCCGATGAACTCGAACTGGTGCTCCTCACCGGAGGCGCCGCCGATGCCGGTCAGTCGCCGCAGCCCGCCGACCACCCCGTGCAGGTACTCGTGGTCGTAGTGGTGGCACGGCGCCGGGCAGTCCGCCCAGCCGACCAGCGCCTGCGGGTCCACCCGGATCGGCGGCTCGACGAAGTGCACCGGCCCGTTGGAGGCGGCGACGAAGCGGCCGGTGCCAATCAGGGTCAGGAAGCCCGGGATGATCGACTGCTTGAGCCGCAGCGTCGGGTCGAAGGCGAGCAGGTTGCCGGAGCGGACGGTCAGGTTGCCGTCGTCCAGGTCGTAGGAGTTGAGGTCGAAGGCGCGGTCGGCCAGCAGCAGCTTGCCGGTGCCCTGGGCGACCACCCAGTCCGTCGCGTGCAGCGGGGAGTTGAAGTGCTGCCCGAGCACCCGGTCGATCATCCCGGCGCCGACGCCGCGGAAGGTGATGTCGCCGTAGTAGGCGACCATCTTGCCCTTCTGCAGGAAGTAGGAGCCGTTCAGGTCGACCGCGAAGGCGTACGGGTTGACGTTGTCGTTGGCCGGCAGGGTGTACGCGTCGTACGCCACCGGGCCCTCGCCGCCGTGGGTGGTCGGCAGCGGGGCCTGGGGGCCGCCGAACTGCTCCTGGGCGTAAGCCTGTTGGGGCTGCGGCGGCTGCGGCTGGTAGCCGGGCGGCGGTGGCGGATAGCCCTGCGGCGGGCCGTAGTTCGGCGGGACCGGCGGCACCGCGAAGCCCGGCTGGGTCGGCTGGTCGTGCGGCGACTGCCCGTACGGCGGCTGCGGCGGGTGGGACATCAGAGCTTCTCCTCGCTCGCCTGGACGTACACCGCGCCCTGCCCGGACAGCTCCAACTGGAACGCCTCGCCGGAGCCGCGGCCGATCATCTCGCGCCAGCCGATCGCCGTGGACAGCTTGTTGCGCACCTCGCCGCGGTGCGCCACGTAGGCCTGCGGGTCGACGTGCACCGGCTGGCCCGGGGTGATCGGCAGCTCGAAGACGCCGCCGTGGGCCATCACCGCGACCGAGCCGCGGCCCTCCAGCCGGGTGGTGAACAGGCCCTGCCCGCTGACCTGGCCGCGGACCATGCCCATCACCCCGCCCTGGGAGCCCAGGAACACGGTGGACTGGCGCAGCGTGCCCTCGAAGGCGAGCAGCCGGTCCGCCTCGACGAACAGGGTGTCGCCGTCCAGGTCGATCACCTGGACGTGGTGGCCGCCGTGGCCGAACATCACCCGGCCGTGGCCCTCGACGGTCATCAGCGGGGTGTCCTCGTTGGCGACCCGGCGGCCGATCATCGACATCACCCCGCCCTGGCCGCCGGTGATGTTCGGGGTGAACCGGACGTCGCCGGTGTACGCGATCATCGCGCCGCGCTGGCTGAACAGCCGTTGCCCGGGCACCACCTGGGCCTCGACCAGCTTGCCGTTGATCCGGGTGAAGCCCATCAGACGTCACCCCCGATGGTGACCTTCTCCGAGGGCTGGACGTACACCAGGCCCTCGCCGGTGAACTCGATCTGGACGGCCTCGCCGCCGCCCTCGCCGATCACCGTGGTCCAGCCCGCGCCGGACTTGAGGCTGCGGTGCAGGCTGCCGGTGTGCGCGAGGTACGCGCCCGGGTCGACCCGCAGCGGCATGTCCTTGCCGACCCGCAGGATGACGGCGGGCCCGTTGGAGGTGACGGCGGCCCAGCCGTGGCCCTCCACCTTGGTGGTGAAGAGGCCGTTGCCGGAGGAGACGCCGTTCAGCCCGGTGAAGCTGGTGCCGGTGTGCAGGCCGGCCTCCGTGCAGAGCAGGTTGTCCGACTCGACGTAGAGCGTCTCGCCGCCCAGCCGGACCAGGTTGATCTCAGTGGCCTTGTCGGCGAAGTAGCAGGTGCCCTGCCCCTTCACCTCCATGACGGTCATCCGCTCGCCGGTGAGTCTGCGGGCGACCATGCCGCGCAGTCCGTCCCCGCCGCCGGTCAGCTTCTTGAAGGTCATCTGGCCGGTGTAGGCGACCATCGAGCCGTGTCGGGCCTTGACGGCGTCGCCGGACAACTCGACGGCGAGCACCCGCGATCCCTGGAGTCTGAACTGTGCCACGGCCGCAATCTAGCTTTTGCGGGCGCGGCCGGGCGAGAGGGCGGGGACGAACTGGTACGTGCCTGGGACAAACCCGGCGGCGAACGCGCCGGTCAGGCGCGGACGTGCGCCCCGGGGCCGTGGCCGTGGCCGTGGCCGTGGTCGGGGTGCGGGACGGTGCCGGCCGCCTCCTCGACCTCCAGCAGCGAGGCCGAGTGGCGCTCCGCCTCGAAGGCCACCGCGCCGCCGCGCAGGCCGAACAGGCGCTTGGATAGCATGATCCACAGCACCGCGGCGATGTTCAGGGCCAGTGTGCAGATCTTCACCGGGCTGACGTGCTCGTGCAGCTCGTAGCCCTCCAGCGGCAGGAAGGCCGCGGTGGCGACCACGGTCAGGTACTCGGCCCAGCGCCTGCCCAGCCAGAGGCCGACCGCCTCGACGATCTCGATCAGCGCGTAGGAGACCAGCGCGCCCGCGACGATCAGCAGGGTCTTCTTCTGGTAGCCGAAGGTCTTGCGGATCGTATCGACGATCGGGGCGTGGTCGAGGTCCCAGTGGAAGTGGTCGGCGACCGGCTTGAAGACCGTGAGGTCCTCGTCGAAGACCCGCTGCACGGATTCCTGGCTGTTGGAGAACTTCCAGACGCCCCACGCCATCAGGATGATGATGACGCCGCGCAGCACTCGCTCGACGGCGAGGAAACGCAGGATGAAGAGGTCCCGAAGGGCCTTGCCGCGCGGCACCAGCGGGGCGTTAGCGGCCGGGCCGGAGCCGTGCGGTGCGCCCAGCGCGAAGTCCCCGCAGCGCAGGCAGCGCCAGGCGTCGCCGACGGCGGTGGCGGCGTGCAGCCGGGAGGCCAGCTCGGGCTCGGTCGGCGCGTAGGTGATATGCCCGCGCTTGGCGCAGGTCCTGCGGTCCCAGTCCCGCTTGAACATGGTGTGGCCACCCCCGTGTGCGATGTGTTCCGCGCCCGGAGTCGGTGGGCGCGCGGGCAAGAGGATAGGGGGTACGGGCGACGGTTCGTCGCCGTCGGCCGCGAATCCGGCGCACAGCTGTGACATCGCGGGCGTGTCGGGAGCGCTCGTGGGGCGGCCGCTGTGAGATCGGGCACGGTGGCCACCCCCGGTCCGGGACTCGGACGCGCGCTCGGCGATAATGGCCGGAAGGCTTGTGAGTCGCTTCACAAGCGCGCCCGCGCCTTCGACCCCCGTATTGAGGTATCCATCGTGAACAGCAGCGCCGTCCACCGCCTGCGCCTGGTCTCCACCCCCGAGGGGATCTCCTTCGTCCTGCTGCTGATCTGCTCGGTGCTGAAGCGGACCACGTCCTTCGACGCCGTGCCGGTGATGGGCATGGTCCACGGCATCCTGTTCATCCTGTACGTGATCTTCTGGATCCAGGCCTGGCAGGCGCAGAAGTGGGACGCCAAGCGCGGCATCCTGCTGTTCGTGCTCTCGGTGCTGCCGTTCGGCGGCTTCGTCGCCGAGCGGATGCTCGGCCGCGAGGAGCGCGGGGAGCTGGAGCCCGCCGCCGCCACCGCCTGACGCGAACGCGTGGACGTCGACAGGCTGCCACGGCCTCCTCTCCCAAAGGGCCGCGGCAGCCTGTCGCCGTTTCTTGCCGGGAGTGGTCCAGGACGCGCCCTAGCTGACGTTCACCCCGCTCCAGGCCGCGGCCACCGCCTTGTACTCGGTGCTGGTCGCGCCGTACAGGTCGGCGGCGGCCTTCAGGGTCGCGGTGCGGGCGGCCTTGTAGTTGGTGGTGGAGGTGAAGTAGACGGTCAGCGCGCGGTACCAGATCGCGGCCGCCTTGTCCCGCCCGATGCCGGTCACCTTCGAGCCGTTGGAGGTCGGGCTGTTGTAGTTGTAGCCGTTGATGCTCTTGGCGCCGCTGCCCTCGGAGAGCAGGTAGAAGAAGTGGTTGGCGACGCCGGACGAGTAGTGGACGTCCAGGTTGCCGACGCCTGAGGACCAGGAGTCCGCGGACTTGCCGTCCAGGGAGGGCTTGTCCATGTAGCGCAGCGGCTTGCCGTTGCCGAAGAGGTTGAGCTTCTCGCCGATCCAGTAGTTCGGCGGGTTCGCCGGAAGGTTGGCGTACCACTCGACCATGGTGCCGAAGATGTCCGAGGTGGCCTCGTTGAGGCCGCCGGACTCGCCGGAGTAGATCAGTCCGGCGGTGGCGGAGGTGACGCCGTGGGTCATCTCGTGGCCGGAGACGTCGATGGCGGTCAGCGGGTGGGTGTTGCCGGAGCCGTCGCCGTACGTCATGCAGAAGCAGGAGTCGTTCCAGAACGCGTTGACGTAGTTGGAGCCGTAGTGGACCCGGCTGGTGGCGCCGACGCCGTTGTTCTTGATGCCGTTGCGGTTGAACGTCTTCCTGTAGTAGTCCCAGGTGGCCGCCGCGCCGAACTGGGCGTCCACGGCGGCTGATTGGCGGTTGGAGGCCAGGCCGTTGCCCCAGCTGTTGCTGGTGCTGGTGAAGAGCGAGCCGCTGCCCGAGGTGGCGCCCTTCAGGTCGGTGGTGGACTGGTTGCCCCGGGTGGCGTCCTTGAGCGAGTAGGTCGAGCCGCTCTGGGTGGTGGTGAGCGTGACGGTGCCGACGTTGACGCCCTTGCCGGTGCCGGTCGCGGTCTGGAACTCCTCGTGGGTGGAGAGCAGTTCGCCGGTCGCCGCGTCGGTGACCACCTGCTGGCTGCTCGGGGTGCCGTCGGCCCGCTCGCCGCGCACCACCGTGCGGTGGGCCAGGCGCGGGTTGCCGTCGGTGGCCCAGACCACCAGCTCGGCGGCGCCGGCGCCGTCCACCCGGCTGAGCGCCGACTCGTCCGCGTCGGCGGCCAGGCCCACGGTCGCCCGCACCGCGGCGGTGGCCTGCTCGGCCGCCTGGTCGGCGGTCAGGCCCGGGATCGCGGCGGGCAGTGCCAGTCGGCCGGCGAAGGCGCGGTCCACGGAGCTCACCGAGCCGTCGGGGCGCTGGTGGACGACCAGGTCGCCGCCGAGCACCGGCAGGCCGGCGTAGGTGCGCTCGTAGCGCAGGTGCCGGGTGCCGTCGGCGTCGACCACGGCGTCCTTGACCACCAGCCGTTCCTGGTCGCCGAGGGTCAGCTGCCGGGCGAGCGGGGCGCTCTGGGCGGCGGCCAGCGCGAGCGGCGCGGCCGACAGCTGGTCGGGCGCGGGGGCGGCGGCCTGGGCGGCGGGGAGGGCGGCGATCTGGACGACGCCGGCCAGCAGTGCGGTGGCGGAGAGTACGGCCGGGAGGGTCAGCTTTCGCTTCACGCGTGGGGGTTCCTTCCACGAGACCCGCGCTTTCCCGCGGGTGCGCCGCGTACCGGGGCGCCGGGGTTGGCGCCGTTGGGGCGGTAGGGGCGCGGACGTGCTGCTCCCGTGCGGCTCCTGACGTGCCGCCGGATGGGTGGGGGTGGCGGGGCGTCGGACGGGGGCTTGGTCAGAAGCATGACAATCCACGGCAGTGAAGGACAGGGCGCCGTCGGGGATTGGCCAGGAGTCGCCAGGGCCGGTACGGATGGTTCGGCTGCCGCCCATTGCCCGGAATCCGCGGTTCGTCCTGCTGGCGGGACTCCGCCAGCCGGCCGGCCTTGACAGCCTCCGGGGCTGGCGGAGCCCCGGGCACGGGGTGGGCGGCGCCCGGGCGCGCGCATGGGCGGACGCCCGGGGCCTACCCTCCAACGAGGCCCCGGGCGTCCTGCTCGCCGTGTGCCGTAGGTCAGTTGACGTTCACGGCGCTCCACGAGGCGGCGACCGCGTTGTACTCGGCGCTGCTGGCGCCGTACAGGTCGGCCGCGGCCTTCAGGGTGCCGGTGCGGGCGCCCGCGTAGTCGGTGGTGGAGGTGAAGTAGACGGTCAGCGCGCGGTACCAGATCTGCGCGGCCTTGTCCCGGCCGATGCCGGTGACCGTCGAGCCGTTGGAGGTCGGGCTGTTGTAGTTGAAGCCGTTGATGGTCTTCGCGCCGCTGCCCTCGGAGAGCAGGTAGAAGAAGTGGTTTGCCACGCCCGAGGAGTAGTGGACGTCCAGGCTGCCGACGCCGGAGGACCAGGAGTCCGCGGACTTGCCGTCCTTGCTGGGCTTGTCCATGTAGCGCAGGGGGGTGCCGTTGCCGTTCAGGTTGATCAGCTCGCCGATCCAGTAGTTCGGCGGGTTGGAGGGCAGGTTGGCGTAGAACTCGACCATCGTGCCGAGGATGTCCGAGGTGGCCTCGTTGAGGCCGCCGGACTCGCCCGAGTAGTTGAGGCCGGCGGTGGCGGAGGTGACGCCGTGGGTCATCTCGTGGCCGGCCACGTCGATCTCGGTGAGCGGGTGGGTGTTGCTCGCGCCGTCGCCGTACGACATGCAGAAGCAGGTGTCGCTCCAGAACGCGTTGACGTAGTTGGAGCCGTAGTGGACCCGGCTGGTGGCGCCGACGCCGTTGTTCTTGATGCCGTTGCGGCCGAAGGTGTTCTTGTAGAAGTCCCAGGTGGCCGCCGCGCCGTACTGGGCGTCCACTGCCGCGGACTCACCGTTGGAGACGGTGCCGTCGCCCCAGGTGTTGGTGCTCTTGCTGTACAGCGTGCCCGAACCGGAGGTCCGGTTCTTCATGTTGACGGTGGACTGGTTGCCCCGGGTGGCGTCCTTGAGCGAGTAGGTGCTGCTGGACTGGGTGGTGGTCAGCGGGACGCTGCCGACGAAGACGCCCTTGCCGGTGCCGGAGGCGGTCTGCACCTGCTCGTGGGTGGAGAGCACCTGGCCGGTGGCGGCGTCGGTGACCAGCAGCTGGCTGCTCGGGGTGCCGTCGGCGCGCAGGCCCTCGACGGTGGTGCGGTAGGCCAGGCGCGGGTTGCCGTCGGCGGCCCAGACGACCAGCTCGGCCTTGCCGGCCTGGTGCACCTCGGTCAGCGGGGACTCGTCCTCGTCGACGGTGATGCCGACGGTGGACTGCACGGCGCCGGTCGCCTGGGCGGCGGCCTTGTCCGCCGGGATCTGCGGGGTGAGGCTCGGCAGGGCGAGCTGCGCGCCGACGGCCTTGTCCACGGCGGTGGTCGAGCCGTCCGCCTTCTGGTGCACCACCAGGTCTCCGCCCAGGACGGGGAGTCCGGCGAAGGAGCGCTCGTAGCGGAAGTGGCGGGAGCCGTCGGCGTCCACCACGACGTCCTTGGCCACCAGCTGCTCCTGGCCGCCCAGGGCCAGGGCGTGCGCCACCTTGCCCGCCTGGCCGTTGGCCAGCGCGATCAGGTCGGCGCGCTGCTGCGTGGGCCGGGCGTGCGGGGCGGGATCCGCCTGGGCGGCGCTGACCTGGACGACGCCGGTGAGCAGGGCGGTGGCGGAGAGTACGGCGACTGCGGCGAGCTTTCGCTTCACGGACGAGTCCTTCCGGGAAACCGCGTGTGGGCGCGGTCGCACCTCGTCCCGGGGGCCGGGGTCGGCACCTGAGGGGCGGAACGGGCGCTGACGTGCGAGGACCCCGAGCGGTCGTGCGGCTGCCACCTGTCGGGTGGGGGTGGTGGCTGTCGAACGGGGTTGGCGGAAAGCATGACAATCGAGCAAATCAAATGACAGGTCTTCTTCATGAATTGGCCAAGTCCCGCCAAGGAAGGAGAATGTGAACGGACGGACAAAGGGGATCTTTTGCCCGGACTTTCAGCGGGTTACGGTCCGAACCGAGGCCTGATAGTGCGGTGTTGAGTCCTTTGACGGCCAACCCCCGTACGCCGGAACGCTGTTGCCGCGCGTTCACACCGGTGCAATGTCCAGGTATGGACCTGGCCGTCCGGTTGGCGGGATCCCGCCACACATCGCACTTGTCCACCATCAGGACGGCTGGTAGCACACGTCCGGTCCGCCGGTACGGTAAGGGGGTGGCCAAGCCCCTCGCACTCGACTTCGACCCGATCGCCCGCGCCGACGAACTGTGGGCCCGCCGCTGGGGTGCCGTGCCCTCGATGGCGGCGATCACCTCGATCATGCGCGCCCACCAGATCCTGCTCTCCAGAGTGGACGCGGTGCTCAAGCCCTACGGGCTGACCTTCGCCCGGTACGAGGCGCTGGTGCTGCTGACCTTCAGCCGGACCGGCGAGCTCTCGCTGTCCAAGATCGGCGAGCGGCTGATGGTCCACCCGACGAGCGTCACCAACACCGTCGACCGGCTGGAGCGGGCCGGCCTGGTCGCCCGCCGCCCCAACCCGCTGGACGGCCGCGGCGTGCTCGCCTCGATCACCCGGCGCGGCCGCGAGGTGGTCGAGGAGGCCACCCGGGAGCTGATGGCGATGGAGTTCGGGCTGGAGGAGTACGGCCCCGAGCAGTGCCGCCAGGTGTTCGAGCTCCTCAAGCCGCTGCGGATCGCGGCCGGGGACTTCGCCGAGCCGGACGAGGGGGCTGCGAAGGAGCGGCCGTGAGGGCGGCTACCCTCGTGGGAGCGGTGCGCGGATCCGGGCGTACCGGCCGAAACTGCCGAGCGAGGCGAGGAAGAGTATGAAGGCGACCCCCCTGCTGGGCTGGTACCGCGGCCTGGCCATTGCGACCGGTGTGGCACTGCTGGTGTTCTGCGGCTTCATGGTGGCGAAGTACGGCTTCGACGCGGCCGCGGACGTGACCACCTACGTCGCGATGCTGCACGGCTACCTCTACATCGGGTACTTCATCGTGACCTTCCTGCTCGGGCAGAAGCTGAAGTGGCCGCTCGGCCGGCTGGTGCTGACCCTGGCGGCGGGCTGCATCCCCTTCCTCTCCTTCGTCTTCGAGCGCCGGGTGGCCCGCGAGGCCGCCGAGCGGCTCCCGGCGGGCGACGGTGCCCGCCAGCCGGCCGGCGTCTGAGTCGAGAAGCTCCGCGAGAGCGCTCCTTCCCTGATCAGGGGGAGGGGCGCTCTCGGCGTTTCCGGGGCGGTCGTCCATCGGTGCGCGCCCCTTGCCAACTGCCATCGACAACTACTAGGACGTCCGAGTAAATTAGTAGGACGTCCTAACAGCTGTGCCGCCCGGTGCCGTGGCGGCCGTACGGAGCGGAGTTCGGCCCATGGACGCCGAGGAGATCGAGCGCGGACGGCAGCGCTGGCAGCAGCGGTACGACAAGGCCCGCAAGCGGGACGCGGACTTCACCACCCTCTCCGGCGACGAGGTCGAGCCGGTGTACGGGCCCGCCCCCGGGCAGGCCGTCGAGGGCTTCGAGCGGATCGGCTGGCCGGGCGAGTACCCGTTCACCCGCGGGCTGCACCCCACCGGCTACCGGGGCCGCACCTGGACCATCCGCCAGTTCGCCGGCTTCGGCAACGCGCAGCAGACCAACGAGCGCTACCGGATGATCCTGGACGCGGGCGGCGGCGGCCTCTCGGTCGCCTTCGACATGCCCACCCTGATGGGCTACGACTCCGACGACCCCAAGTCGCTCGGCGAGGTCGGCCACTGCGGCGTGGCCATCGACTCGGCCGCCGACATGGAGGTGCTGTTCAACGGCATCCCGCTCGGCGAGGTCACCACCTCGATGACGATCAGCGGCCCGGCCGTCCCGATCTTCTGCATGTACCTGGTCGCCGCCGAGCGCCAGGGCGTGGACCCGGCGGTGCTCAACGGCACCCTGCAGACGGACATCTTCAAGGAGTACATCGCCCAGAAGGAGTGGCTCTTCGCCCCCGAGCCGCACCTGCGCCTGATCGGCGACCTGATGGAGCACTGCGCCAAGGGCATCCCGGCGTACAAGCCGCTGTCCGTCTCGGGCTACCACATCCGCGAGGCCGGGGCGACGGCCGCGCAGGAGCTGGCGTACACCCTCGCGGACGGCTTCGCCTACGTCGAGCTGGGGCTGTCCCGCGGCCTGGACGTGGACGTCTTCGCGCCCGGCCTGTCCTTCTTCTTCGACGCGCACCTCGACTTCTTCGAGGAGATCGCCAAGTTCCGCGCGGCGCGCCGGATCTGGGCCCGCTGGATGCGCGACCGCTTCGGCGCCAAGACCGACAAGGCACAGTGGCTGCGCTTCCACACCCAGACCGCCGGCGTCTCGCTCACCGCGCAGCAGCCGTACAACAACGTGGTGCGCACCGCCGTCGAGGCGCTCTCCGCGGTGCTCGGCGGCACCAACTCGCTGCACACCAACGCGCTGGACGAGACCCTGGCGCTGCCCTCCGAGCAGGCCGCCGAGATCGCGCTGCGCACCCAGCAGGTGCTGATGGAGGAGACCGGCGTCACCAACGTGGCCGACCCGCTGGGCGGCTCCTGGTACGTCGAGGCGCTGACCGACCGGATCGAGCAGCAGGCCGAGGCGATCTTCCAGCGGATCCTCGACAAGGGCCGCGAGGACCACGAGATCGGCCCGATCACCTCCGGCATCCTGCGCGGGATCGAGGAGGGCTGGTTCACCGGCGAGATCGCCGAAGCGGCCTTCCAGTACCAGCAGTCGGTGGAGAAGGGCGAGAAGCGCGTGGTCGGCGTCAACTGCCACCCGCGCAGCGTCACCCCCGACCTGGAGATCCTGCGGGTCAGCCACGAGGTCGAGCGCGAGCAGGTGCGCGTGCTGGGCGAGCGCAAGGCGGCCCGGGACGAGGCCGCGGTGCGCGCCGGGCTGGACGCCATGCTGGCGGCGGCCCGCTCGGGCGAGTCGATGATCCCGCCGATGCTGGACGCGGTGCGGGCCGAGGCGACCCTCGGCGAGATCTGCAACGCGCTGCGGCAGGAGTGGGGCACCTACCAGGAGAACGCGGCGTTCTGACCGTCCTGGCCGGCGGGTGAGCCGGCGAAGCCGTCGTACGGGGTTCCGTACGACGGCTTCGGCATGCCCTCAGCCGGTGGTGAGCGGCCCGAGCAGCAGGTCGGTGAAGCGGCGGATCCACTCCGGGGTGATCGGCTCGCCGCTGACCAGGACGCGGTGCTCGACGGTGCCCGCGATGGTGTCGAAGATGATGTCGACCTCCTCGCGGGCCGACTCGGCGTCGGTGTCCGGCTCCAGTTCGCCGCGCGCCTGGGCGGCTGCCCGGCCCTGCCGGACCAGCCGCTTCTGCGGGTCCACGATCGCCTCGCGGATCCGGCGGCGCAGCTGTGGGTCGCGGGTGCCCTCGGCGAACAGCGCGAGCAGTGCGGCCTGGGTCTCCGGGCGGGCCAGCAGGTCGGCGAACTGGCCGACCACGGCCTCGATGTCGTCCCGCAGGTTGCCCAGGTCGGGCATCACGAGTTCGTCGAAGAGGCTGGCGACGGCGTCCACCACGAGCTCGTTCTTGGACGGCCAGCGGCGGTAGAGGGTGGTCTTGGCGACCCCGGCGCGGGTGGCCACGTGGCCCATGGTCAGTCCGCCCCAGCCGAGTTCGGCGAGGGCTTCGCGGGTGGCGTCGAGGATCGCGAGGTCGGCGGCGGCGCTGCGCGGGCGGCCCTTGGCCCGGGACGCGTTCGCCCCCTCCTGGACTGTGCTGCCCCGGACTGTGCTGTCCGGGCTCGCGGAGGGCTGGGCGGCCGGCACCGGGTCTCCTTGCGCTTTACTGGTAAGTAACTTGGATGGGGCAGGTAACGGTAGCGACTGTTCGTCGATTCGGGCAGTCGGGCGGACCGGGAAAGTGGGACAGGTCACGTCCCCGAAGCGCCGGTTGGGGTTGCGGTCGGGGCACCGGCTCCAGTTACGCTACGACCTGTAGCGAAAGCAGTGACAACCAGGCGCCGCATCCCGTGGGACGGGGGCGGCGCGGGTGCGGGTGGGGATCCGCGCCGAACGGTTCATGGCCACTGGGGGCTCTGAAAAGAGGGGCGCAGCGCCCCGGGAACCCGTCGCCGCGCAGCCCGCGCGGGGCGACTTTCCGGAGGTTGGTGCCCGCGGGCAGCGCGGACGGGGGAGGATGGTGCCATGCAGCCACGGAATTCGCGTCTCAACAGCTCCGCCCTGCGCGGCGCGGTCGACCTCGCCGCAGTGAAGGCGGCCGGCGAGGCCGCCCAGAAGGCCGAGCAGGCCCGGGCCGAGCGGGCCCGTCAGGCGGCCGCCGCGGAAGCGGCCGGAGTCGCCCCCGCCCAGTCCGCCGCCTACCAGCTCGTCATCGACGTCACCGAGGACACCTTCGAGGCGGAGGTCGTCCAGCGCTCCACCGAGGTGCCGGTCGTCATCGACTTCTGGGCCGAGTGGTGCGGCCCCTGCAAGCAGCTCAGCCCGATCCTGGAGGGCCTGGCCGAGGAGTACGCCGGCCAGTTCGTGCTCGCCAAGATCGACGTGGACGCCAACCCGCTGATCGCCCAGCAGTTCGGCATCCAGGGCATCCCGGCCGTGATGGCCGTGGTGGCAGGCCAGCTGGTGCCGCTGTTCCAGGGCGCGGAGAGCGCCGCCAACATCCGCAAGGTGCTGGACCAGCTGATCCTGGTCGCCGAGCAGCGCTTCGGCATCTCCGGCGGCGCGGTCGCCCCGGGCGAGGCCCCGGCCGCCGCCCCGCGGCGGCCCGAGGACCCGGCGCTGTCCGCGGCGCACGACGCGCTGGACGCCGGCGACCTGGGCGGCGCCATCCAGGCGTACAAGAACGTGCTGACCGAGCAGCCGGGCAACACCGAGGCCAAGCTGGGCCTGGCCCAGGCAGAGCTGCTGCAGCGGGTCGAGGGCCTGGACCTGCAGGCCGTCCGGGCGGCGGCCGCGGCCGACCCGAAGAACGTCGGGGTCCAGCTGCAGGCGGCTGACCTGGACCTGGTGGGTGGTCATGTCGAGGACGCCTTCGGGCGCCTGGTGGACACCGTCGGCCGGACCTTCGGCGAGGACCGGGACACCGCCCGGCTGCGCCTGCTGGAGCTGTTCGAGGTGATCGGCGCCGAGGACCCGCGCGTCGTCGCGGCCCGTACGGCGCTGGCGCGCGTGCTGTTCTGAGCCCGGTTCCGGCCGTTTCGGGCCGGAGCGGGCCGGGTGCGGGGACCGTGCCTGGCACCGGGTGCCTGGCACGGCGGATGACCTGCGGTGTCGCTGGTGATTTGGCGACAATCCGGTCAACCGGACAGAGGTTTACCAAATCTTGATTTCACCCGTGGGTGGTCACGTTCAGTGACCACCCACGGGTGTTTCGCTGGTGTTTCCGGCGTATTTCGTCGACACGCTTCCTTCAAGTCGTCACGCAGGGTGTAAATTCGGACGTTTTCATGATCAACGCCACCTGCTGTTGCATTACCCGTCAGTAAGGCACCCCTTGTGCTTCGCCCGGGATTCAAGCACGATCGGCCACGCCCGGTCCCAGACTCCACACCCTCCGACAGCCGGTCGGCCGATGCGGAGCGCGGGATCCCCACCGGGTGATCCGCCGGCCCCGGCCGGCGGTAGGGAGGGCAGGGGGGTATCCGCGGTCCCACGGCGGTTCCTGTCCTCGACCGGCCGCGCGGCCCTGCGCGGTCGCTGGTTGTCGCTCGGGGGTGATCGCCGATGTCGTCGGTCCGACCCGTCGTCCCGCAAGGACGGCCGGTTTCGGGACGGGAGTGCCGCATAGCGCCGGCCGCTCCCGCGTCCGACGACGCCCAAGGCGCTCTCCGCTACCGAGGACGTAGCTCTCTCCCATCCCAGGCCCCCACCGGCGCGGGACGCGCCGCCGGGGAGCCGGAGATGTACGTCCTAGAAGGAGGACTCGCATGTCCAAGACCTACGGCAAGACCCGCTGGAAGCGCTTCGCCCTGGTGATGGTGCCGAGCGTCGCGGCCACCGCGATGGTCGGCGTCTCGATCGCCAACAGCGCGCTCGCCGCCTCGTTCAGCATTTCCGGCCAGCAGTTCAAGGTCAGCACCGACCAGCTGCACGGCACCAACTTCGCCCAGTTCGGCTCGGTCGACATCGAGGCGAACGGCAAGCCGCACCCGGTCGCGGTCTCGGCCTTCGACCACGCCGACATCACCAACCTGTGCCAGTCGGTGGTGACCGACCTGTCCGCGTTCGGCCTGGGCAAGATCACCCTGCAGCTGCACGCCGGCACCGAGGCGGGCAAGCCGGTTCAGGCCGACAACCTGCTGATCGACCTGGAGCAGCTGAAGGCGGACGCGACCTTCACCAACATCAACATCGGTCAGGACGCCTCCACCCTCTCCGGCTCGGCCACCCAGGGCTGGGCCCCGCACCCGGGCGTCACCAAGGCGGGCGGCGGCGCGGGTCTGCCGTCCGGTCCGACCGGCTTCGCCCAGGCCGCTCAGAAGGCCGACCTGAGCGGCGTTCAGCAGACCGCGCGGGCCACCTCGGCCGGCACGTTCAAGCTGAACGGCCTGAGCCTCGCGCTGAAGAGCGGCGACGGCGCGGGCAACGAGTGCTTCTGAGCCTCGCCTGACACACCGGGCCGAGTCTGACGGCGCGCCTCCGGGCGTGCCGGGCGACGGGTCCACCTGGGGCCGGGGGCGGCGGGCGACCGCCGTTCCCGGCCCACCCCCCTTTTGTTCTTCCCTCGTAGCGACGTCGAGGAGTTGCACCATGTCCAGCGCAACGGTCGAGACGCGGCCCCGTCAGCAGAACCCCATCGGGTGGCTCTGGCGGCACTTCCGTGAATTCCGCCGCACCAGGCCCTTCTGGGGCGGCCTGCTGGCCATGATCGCCGGCGTCCCGATCCTCTACTTCCCGTACGCCCACCTGTCGTTCGGCGGGCTGACCATCGCGATGTCCACCACGGCGGGCGCCGGGTCGCTGATCATCGGGGTGCTGATGATCATCCTCGGCGTGACCGCCTGGTTCCAGCCCGCCGTCCGGGTTTTCGGCGGCATCGCGACCATCCTGCTGACCCTGGTCTCGATCCCGGTCTCCAACCTCGCGGGCTTCGGCATGGCGCTGCTGCCGGGCCTGATCGGCGGCGGGCTGATGGTCTCCTGGGCGGCGCTGCCGGAGCCGAAGGCCGAGGAGGCGGCCAAGGGACGGCGCGCGCGCCGGGCCGAGAAGGCGGGGGACGGCGCGGTCGCGGAGAGCGCCGCCACCGCCGAGACCGCGACCGCCACGGCCAAGACCGCCGAGGCCGCCGAGGCGCCCACCGCGAAGCTGCCTGCCCAGGGCGCGCCCAAGGAGCCCGCAGCGGCCGAGCCCGCCGCCGAGGCCGCCGTTCCGCAGCAGGGCGGTGCTGGGGACCAGGAGGAGGCGCGGTGACCGGGTCGGCCGAGCAAGCAGAGGGCACGGCCGTCCCAGCGCAGCGCTCCGGCCGGCACGCGGCGCCCCGCACGTCGGTCCGGGTCCGGCTGAGAGGCCGCGCGCTGGCGATGGCCGCGGTGCCGACGGCGCTGCTGATGGCCGCCGCGTACACGCCCAACCCGGCGGTCGCCGAGTCCGCGGCGGGCAAGCCCTGCCCCACCGCGCCCGCCGCCGTCCCGGACGTCGCGCCGATCGAGACGCCGGTCCCCAAGAGCGAGCTGCCCGAGCCGCCGCCCGGCCCGTCCGGTACGCCGACCGGGGCCCCGACCTCCGGGGCGCCCGCCGCGCCCTCGACCGGTCCGAGCTCGGTGCCTACCCAGGCGCAGACGGCCGCGCCGACCACCTCGCCGGTGAAGCCGCCGGCCGCGCCGACCACCTCGCCGGTGAAGCCGCCCGTCGTCCGCTCCACCGACACCGGTGGCTCGGGCGCGGTGAGCGCGGTCTACCAGGGCACCGGCGGCGGGACGGCCACCGCGAGCCAGGCCGGGCTGATCGACGACATCGTCGGCGGCATCAACCACCTGCTGAACCCGGGCGGCTCGGCGAGCCCGGCACCGAGTGCCACGCCGACCGCCACCCCCGCGCCGGCCGCCACCCAGGCCCCGGGCGCCCCGGCCCCGCGGGTCGGCACCCCGGCGCAGCCCGCCCAGCCGCAGGCCCCGGCCGCCGGTGCCCAGCAGGCCGCGCCGCCCGCCGCGCAGTCCTCGGGCGGCCAGCCCTCCGGCGGGCAGCCCTCGCCGGCGGCCGCCGCGCCGACCGGCAAGGCCGGCTTCAAGGCGTCCCCGTCCGCGACCCCCTCGGCGGGCGCCTCGGCGACCCCGGCGCCGAGCACGAGCGCCTCCGGCTCGCCGTCCGCCTCGCCCACCGCTAACCCCAACTGCGCGGTGGACACCCGGAGTCTGACCGCCGGCGCGGCCTCCTCCGGACACGTCGTCCCGGAGCAGAACTGGACGCTGCAGACCAGCCGCCTGGGCCTGCACGGCTCGGTCTTCCACGGCGTCTACGACGTGAAGACCCCGACCGGCACCAAGCGGGTGCTGAAGTTCGTGGTCGACAGCGTGGACATCGAGAACCTCGACATGTCGACCCTGGAGGGCAACGGCGTCACCTTCCACGTCCAGGGCGCGCCGGGCTCGACCTCGACCATGCGCAACGGCCCGGTCACCATGTACGTGGAGCGGCTCTCCGGCCACCTGTCCAAACTGCTCGGCCTGCCGATCCCGATCGACCTGGGCGAGATCACCCTCACCCCGGACACCCTGCCGCGCTGGCTGTACGACCTGATCGGCGCCATCCCGATCCCGCTGGACCTGGAGCTGACCCAGGTCACCGCCAAGCAGGCCGGCCAGTTCGGCGGCACCCTGCACATCCCCGGGATGCACCTGTTCAACGACGACGCGCCCTACAGCGACAAGTAGGGGACGCCGTAACGCCGGTGGGGCGGCCCTCCCGTGAAGGAGGACCGCCCCACCGACGTTCGTACTACCGGGGCGTCACTCGCCGTGGCTGCCCAGGCGGTGCACCTGCACCATGTTGGTGGTGCCGGGGACGCCGACCGGGACACCGGCGGTGACGATGACGGTGTCGCCCTCGGTCAGCTCGCCCATCTTCAGCAGCTCGCGGTCGACCTGCTCGACCATCGCGTCGGTGGTGGCCACCTGCTCGGTGACGTACGACGAGACGCCCCAGCTCAGCGAGAGCTGGTTGCGGGTGGCCGCGTCCGGAGTGAACGCGATCACCGGGATCGGCGAGCGGTAGCGGGACAGCCGACGCGCCGTGTCACCGGACTTGGTGAACGCGATCAGCGCCTTGCCGTTCAGGAAGTCGCCCAGCTCGCACGCGGCGCGGGCGACCGAGCCGCCCTGGGTGCGCGGCTTGCGGCCCGGGTTGAGCGGCTGGAGGCCCTGGGAGACCAGCTCCTCCTCGGCCTTCTCGCAGATCCGGCTCATGGTGCGGACGGTCTCGACCGGGTACTTGCCGACGCTGGACTCGGCGGAGAGCATCACCGCGTCGGTGCCGTCCAGGATGGCGTTGGCGACGTCGGAGACCTCGGCGCGGGTCGGGCGCGAGGCGTGGATCATCGACTCCATCATCTGGGTGGCGACGATGACCGGCTTGGCGTTGCGGCGGGCCAGGGTGATCAGCTGCTTCTGGACCAGCGGCACCCGCTCCAGCGGGTACTCGACGGCCAGGTCGCCGCGGGCGACCATGATGGCGTCGAAGGCGAGGACGATCTCCTCCATGGCCTCGACGGCCTGCGGCTTCTCGATCTTGGCGATGACCGGCACCCGGATGCCGACCTCGTCCATGACCTCGTGGACGTCCTTGATGTCGTCCGCGTTGCGGACGAAGGACAGGGCGACCATGTCGACGCCCAGACGCAGCGCGAAGCGCAGGTCCTCCTTGTCCTTCTCGGACAGGGCGGGCACGTTCACGGCCGCGCCGGGCAGGTTGATGCCCTTGTTGTTCGAGAGCACGCCGCCCTCGATCACCACGGTCTTCACCCGCGGGCCGTCGACGCTGACGACCTCCAGGGCGATGACGCCGTCGTTGATCAGGATCGGGTCGCCGGGCTTCACGTCGCCGGGCAGGCCCTTGTAGGTGGTACCGCAGATGTGCTGGTCACCGGGGACGTCCTCGGTGGTGATGGTGAACTCGTCGCCGTTGTCGACGGTCACCGGACCGTTGGCGAAGGTCGCCAGACGGATCTTGGGACCCTGGAGGTCGGCCAGGACGCCGATGGCCTTGCCGGTGTCCTCCGAGACCTGGCGGACCTTTCGGTACCGCTCCTCGTGGTCCGCGTGGTTGCCGTGGCTCATGTTCAGGCGGGCGACGTTCATGCCCGCCTCGACGATGGCCTTCAGCTGTTCGTAGGAGTCCGTCGCCGGACCCAGGGTGCAGACAATTTTCGCTCGGCGCATATGGATCAGTCTATCCGTTCGTGTTATAGGTGCATTCGGCACGAATCGTGGGGAATCGCCGACGAAGGATTCCGAGGAGTGAGACGACGACGTGTCAGTCCTCGGACTGCCCGCTCTCGGACTGCCCACCCTCCCGGTGCACCAGGGCGAAGGCCTGTCGGGCGATCTCCAGCTCCTCGTCGGTGGGCACCACCGCGACCGCCACCCGGGCGAACGCGGGGGAGATGATCCGGGGCTCGCCGGAGCGCACCGAGTTCAGCTCGGGGTCCACGGCGATGCCCAGCTCCTCCAGCCCCGCGGTGGCCGCCGCGCGCACCGGCGCCGCGTTCTCCCCGACGCCCGCGGTGAACGCGATCGCGTCCACCCGGCCGAGCACCGCGTAGTAGCCGCCGATGTACTTGCGCAGCCGGTGGATGTAGGCGTCGAAGGCGAGCCGGGCGTCCGCGTCCCCCTCGTCGGCGCGGCGCATGATCTCGCGCATGTCGTTCTCGCCGCACAGGCCGCGCAGGCCGCTGCGGCGGTTGAGCAGGTCGTCGATCTCGTCGACGGACAGCCCGCCGACCCGGTGCAGGTGGAACACCACACCGGCGTCGATGTCACCCGAGCGGGTGCCCATGACCAGGCCCTCCAGCGGGGTCAGGCCCATCGAGGTGTCCACGCAGCGCCCGCCGCTGACCGCCGAGGCGGAGGCGCCGTTGCCCAGGTGCAGCACGATCACGTTGACCTCGGCCGGGTCCTTGCCGAGCAGCCGCGCGGTGGCCCGCGAGACGTACTGGTGCGAGGTGCCGTGGAAGCCGTAGCGGCGCACCCGGTGCTCGTCGGCGACGGCCTTGTCGATCGCGTACCGGGCCGAGTGCTCGGGCATCGAGGAGTGGAAGGCGGTGTCGAACACGGCCACCTGCGGCAGGTCGGGCCGCAGCGCGCGGGCCACCTCGATGCCGGTGATGTTGGCCGGGTTGTGCAGCGGCGCGACCGGGATCAGTCGGCGGATCTCCGTGAGCACCTCGTCGGTGATCACGGTGGGCTCGGTGAACCGCATGCCGCCGTGCACCACCCGGTGGCCGATCGCGGCCAGCTCGGGGGCGTCCAGCCCGAGGCCGTCGGCGGCCAGCTCCTCGGCGACGGCCTTCAGCGCGGCCGAGTGGTCCGGGAAGACCTGCAGCACCTCGCGCCGCTCGCCCGAGCGCGGGGTGTGCGCCAGCCGGCCGCTGGACTCGCCGATCCGCTCGACCAGCCCGGAGGCCAGCCTGGCGCCGTCCAGCATGTCGATCAGCTGGTACTTCACCGACGAGGAGCCGGCGTTCAGCACGAGAACGCGCGTACCTTCACTCATGCGCCCACCTCGCTGCGCTCGGCGGTCGCTTCGCGAAACACGCACCTTCTGGTGATTCGCTCGCTGCGCTCACTCATACGACGGGCTCCTTGTGCTCCTGCGACTGGATGGCGGTGATCGCGACGGTGTTGACGATGTCCTGCACCAGCGCCCCGCGCGAGAGGTCGTTGACGGGCTTGCGCAGCCCCTGCAGCACCGGGCCGACCGCCACCGCGCCGGCCGAGCGCTGGACGGCCTTGTAGGTGTTGTTGCCGGTGTTGAGGTCCGGGAAGATCAGCACGGTCGCCCGCCCGGCCACCGGCGAGCCCGGCAGCTTGGTGGCCGCGACGTGCTCGTCCACCGCCGCGTCGTACTGGATCGGGCCCTCGACCAGGATGTCCGGGCGCAGCTCGCGGACCAGCTCGGTGGCCTTGCGGACCTTGTCGACGTCCGCGCCCGAGCCGGAGGTGCCGGTGGAGTACGAGAGCATCGCGACCCGCGGTTCCACCCCGAACTGGGCGGCGGTGGCGGCGGACTGGATCGCGATGTCGGCCAGCTGCTGGGCGTCCGGGTCGGGGTTGACCGCGCAGTCGCCGTACACCAGGACCTTGTCGGCCAGGCACATGAAGAAGACGGAGGAGACGATCGAGGCGCCCGGCGAGGTCTTGATCACCTCGAAGGCGGGCCGGATGGTCGCCGCGGTGGAGTGCACCGCGCCGGAGACCATGCCGTCGGCGATGCCCTCCTGGACCATCAGGGTGCCGAAGTAGGAGACGTCGGTGACCACGTCCAGGGCCAGTTCGACGGTCATCCCCTTGTGGGCGCGCAGCCGGGCGTAGAGTTCGGCGAACTGGCGGCGCAGCGGGCTGGTGGCCGGGTCGACGAGGTGGACCTGGGCGCGGTCGGCGCCCGGCGCCTCCTGCGGGAGGTCGATGCCCAGGCTCGCGGCCTTGCGGCGCACCGCGTCGACCTCGCCGAGCAGGGTGAGGTCGCAGATGTTGCGGCGCAGCAGGATCTCGGCCGCGCGCAGCACCCGCTCCTCGGCGCCCTCGGGCAGTACGACGTGCCGACGGCCGGCCCGGGCGCGCTCCAGCAGCTCGTGCTCGAACATCATCGGGGTGACCCGCTCGGACCGGCCGACCTCGATCTGGTTCGTCAACTCGGCGGTGTCGACGTGCAGTTCGAACAGGCCGAGGGCGACCTCGGCCTTCCGGGGGCTGGCCGCGGTGAGCTTGCCCTCCAGGTGGGTCAGGGTGGCGGCGGTGGGCCAGCTGCCCTCGGGGACGACCGCGACCGGGGTGCCGGGGGCGAGCCGGGCGGCGAGCGCCATCACGTTCGGGCCGGGGTGCTGGCCGAGGGTCAGCAGTACGCCGGCGATCGGCGGGGCGCCGGCCGCGTGGGCGGCCAGCGAGCCGATCACCAGGTCGGCGCGGTCCCCGGGGGTGACCACCAGGGCGCCCTCGGTCAGCGCGTCCAGGAAGGTGGGCAGCATGGCGCCGCCGAAGACGAAGCCGCGCACGTCCCGGGCCAGGCCGGCGGCGTCGCCGAGCAGCACGTCGGCGCCGGTCGCCTCGACCAGCTGGGCGACGGTCGGCGCGGCCAGGGCCGGCTCCTCCGGGATGACGTAGACGGGGATCGGCAGCTTCTCGGTGAGGGTGCGCTGGATCCGCTGCTTGGCGCGCGGCGCGGTCCGGTTGGCGATCATCGCCAGGGTCTCGCAGCCGAGGTCGGTGTACGCCCGGTGGGCGTTGCGGACCTCGGCGATCACGGCCTCCGGGTCCTTGCCCTGGCCACCGACCACCGGCAGCACGGCGGCGCCGAACTCGTTGGCGAGGCGGGCGTTGAAGGCCAGTTCGTCCGGGATGTTGGTGTCGGCGAAGTCGGTGCCGAGCACCAGCACCGCCTGGCAGCGCCGCTCCAGTGCGCGGAAGCGGTCGACCAGGGTGGAGACCAGCTCGTCCTGCCCCTGGGCGGCCTGCAGCGCGGCCGCCTCCTCGTAGGTCAGCCCGTACAGCTCCGAGCCGGGCAGCTCGATCCGGTACCGCCCGCGCAGCAGCTCCACCACGTGGTCCGACCCGGCCTCACCGGGCGAGGCCGCGTGCACCAGCGGCCGGAACACCCCGACCCGGTCCACCTGGCGGGTGAGCAGCTCCATGACCCCGAGCTCGACCGCCTGCCGGCCGTCCCCCCGGTCGATCCCGGTCACGTACACGCTGCGCGCCACGTGGGTGTCTCCGTTCCGTCGTCTCGGAAGGTGGTCATATCGACCATACCTTCGCACCCCGTACGGCCGTCCGCGAGCAGAACCGGACAAGGGAGGCAAGGGGCGAAGGGCCTGGTCCGGGATTCGCGCCGCTGCTCGACCTTGATGTACCTACGTGATGTAGTTACATTGGCTGGCATGGAGACCATGGGACTGCGTGAGCTGAACCAGAACCCGTCGAAGGCGGTCGCGCGGGTCCGGGCCGGTGTGACGATCGTCGTGACCGACCGTGGGCGGCCCGTGCTGAGACTGGTGCCGGAAACGGCCCCGGAGACGACCCTCGAACGCATGGTCGCGGCCGGCGAGGTCACTCCGCCCGCCGAGCGCGGCATGCCCGAACTCACCCTCGACCTGCTGCCGGACGTCGGCAGTCTGTCGGACCTCCTGATCGAGGACCGGGACCAGGAGCGCAACCGTTGATCTATCTCGATTCCTGCGCGCTGCTCAAGTTCATCAAGCCGGAGCCCGAGACGGCCGCGCTGCGAGCCTGGCGGGAGGCGCTTCCCGACGGCACCGAACTGATCACCAGCGAGCTGGCCCGCCTGGAGATCACCCGCACGCTGATCCGCGCCGGCCTCTCGCACCAACTGGTCCCGTACCACGTCGGCCAGGCGCTCCGGGGCGCCTACCGGGTCGATCTCAGCAGCGCGGTGCTCGCCCGGGCCCTCGCCTACCGCACTCCGCGACTGGGGTCGCTGGACGCGCTCCATCTGGCCAGCGCGGAGCCGTTCCGTGCCGAGCTCACCGACTTCGTCACCTACGACCGCGAGCTCGGCAGGGCCGCCGAGGATCTCGGGTTCCCGGTGACGGCTCCGAGGTGAGCGCCCGCCCGGGAGCGGGCGGGCGCTCGGCGGTGCTCAGGCGGGGCGGAGCCAGATGGTGGCGAGCGGGGGCAGGACCAGTTCGGCGGAGCGGGGCTGGCCGTTCCACCCGGCGGGGTCGGCCTTGACCGGGTGGGAGTTGCCGACGCCGCTGCCGCCGTAGGTCTCGGCGTCGGTGTTCAGCACCTCCTCCCAGAGCTGCTCACGGCCGTCCAGGGCGGGCAGGCCGACCCGGTGGCCGTGCCGGACCACCGGGGAGAAGTTGCAGACGGCGACCAGCGGGGTGCCGTCGGCGGCGTACCGGACGAAGGAGAGCAGGTTGTCCTCGGCGGCGCCGCCGTCGAGCCAGCGGAAGCCGTCCGGGGTGGTGTCGAGCTCCCAGAGGGCCGGGGTGTCCCGGTAGATCCGGTTGAGGTCGCGGACCAGCCGGCGCACGCCCAGGTGGTCCTGATGAGCCGGCCACTGCTCGTCGAGCACCCACCACTGCGGGCCCTGCTCGTGGTGCCACTCCGCGCCCTGGGCGAACTCCTGCCCCATGAAAAGCAGTTGCTTGCCCGGGTGGGACCACATGAAGCCCAGGTAGGCGCGGTGGTTGGCGCGCTGCTGCCACCAGTCGCCGGGCATCTTGGAGACCAGGGCCTGCTTCCCGTGGACGACCTCGTCGTGCGAGACCGGCAGGATGTAGTTCTCGGAGTAGGCGTACACCATCGAGAAGGTGATCTCGTTGTGGTGGTACTTGCGGTGCACCGGCTCCTTGGACATGTAGACCAGCGAGTCGTGCATCCAGCCCATGTTCCACTTCAGGCCGAAGCCGAGGCCGCCGGCGTCGGTGGGGCGGGTGACGCCGTCCCAGGCGGTGGACTCCTCGGCGACGGTGATCACGCCGGGGCAGCGGCGGTAGACGGTGGCGTTCATCTCCTGCAGGAACGCGGCCGCGTCCGGGTTCTCCCGGCCGCCGTACTGGTTGGGCGTCCAGGCGCCGCCCTCGCGGGAGTAGTCGAGGTAGAGCATCGAGGCGACGGCGTCCACCCGCAGGCCGTCGACGTGGAACTCCTCGCACCAGTAGACGGCGTTGGCGACCAGGAAGTTGCGCACCTCCTTGCGGCCGTAGTCGAACTCCAGCGTCCCCCAGTCCGGGTGCTCGGCGCGCAGCGGGTCGGCCGGCTCGTACAGCGGCTCGCCGTCGAAGCGGACGAGCGCGAAGTCGTCCTTGGGGAAGTGCGCGGGCACCCAGTCGACGATCACGCCGATGCCGTGCTGGTGCAGGGCATCCACCAGGTACCGGAAGTCGTCGGGGCCGCCGAGCCGCGCGGTGGGGGCGTAGTAGCCGGAGACCTGGTAGCCCCAGGAGCCGCCGAAGGGGTGCTCCATCACCGGCATGAACTCCACGTGGGTGAAGTTCAACTCCTTGAGGTAGCGCGGCAGTTCCTCGGCGATCTCGCGGTAGGTGGTGAGTTCGGGCCGCCAGGACGCCAGGTGCAGCTCGTACACCGACATCGGCGCGCGGTGGTGCGCGGCGCGGGCCCGGCGGGCCATCCACTCGCCGTCCTGCCACCGGTGGTCGGAGGAGGTGACCACCGAGGCGGTGCCGGGCGGGCACTGGGCGGCCCGGGCCAGCGGGTCGGCCTTGTCGAGCACCCAGCCCTGCCGGGTGTGGATCTCGTACTTGTACGTGGTGCCCTCGGCGAGGCCGGGGACGAACAGCTCCCAGATCCCGGAGGAGCCGAGCGAGCGCATCGGGTGCCCGGTGCCGTCCCAGTGGTTGAAGTCGCCGATCAGCCGGACCCCGGCGGCGTTCGGCGCCCAGACCGCGAAGGCGGTGCCGGTGACGCCGCCGACGGTGCGCACGTGCGAGCCGAGCGCCCGCCACAGCTGCTCGTGCCGGCCCTCGGAGATCAGGTGCAGGTCGAGCTCGCCGAGGGTGGGCGCGGCGCGGTAGCCGTCGTGTTGGCGCAGCGGCTCGCCGCCGGGGTAGGTCACCAGCAGGGTGTAGTCCGGGAGTTCGCCGCCCGCCAGCAGGCCGGTGAACAACCCGCCCTGCTGGTGGGTGAGTTCGACCGGGCCCTGGGCGGTCTCCACCACCACCCGCTCGGCGAACGGGCGCAGCACCCGGATCGCCGTCCCGCCGTGCACCGGGTGCGCGCCGAGCAGCGCGTGCGGGTCGTGGTGCTGCCCGCCCACCAGCCGGTCCACCTCGGCCGGCGGCAGCGGCGCCTCGGGGAGGCGCAGTGCCCCGACGGGGGCGTCCGCTGGAGCATCCGGGGGAACGGAGGCCCCGGCCAGGAAGGTGGCCGGAACGGGGCGGGTGGGGCGGCCGGTCGGGTCGAGCGGCGTCACGGCGTGGTCCTCCTGCGGCGGGGGGTGGGCGTACGGCGGGGGTGCGTGGACTTCGGGCGGGACGGGTGGAGCGCGGGGTCAGGGGATTTTCGAATCAGACGGAGAGGGCGAGCCGGTTGATCGCGGCCAGCGGGATCGGCAGCCAGCTGGGCCGGTGCCGGGCCTCGTAGACCACCTCGTACACCGCCTTGTCGATCTCCAGCGCCCGCATCAGCTCCGGCGAGGCGGCCGGGTCGGCGCCGCCCCCGGCGGTGTAGCCGGCACAGAAGGCGGTGCGGTTGCGCTGGGCCCAGGCGGCGGCGAGGTGGGCCAGCTCCGGGTCGACCGGGCCGCCGGCCAGCAGGTGGGCGGCCGCGTAGTCGAAGGAGCGCAGCATCGCGGCGACGTCGCGCAGGGCGGGCTGCGGCTCGCGGCGCTCGTTGACGGACTTGGCCGGCTCGCCCTCGAAGTCCAGCAGCACCCAGCCGTGCGGGGTGCGCATGGCTTGCCCGAGGTGCAGGTCGCCGTGGATGCGCTGGATCGGCAGGCCGTCCGGGTGGGCGTCGGCGAGCTGCTGGAAGGCGGTGCGCAGCGCGGCCCGGAACCGCAGCAGCCCGGGGACGGCGGCGACCGCGCTGTCCAGCCGGTCGGCCATCGCGGTGGCGAGTCGGCCGGTCTGGGTGCGGTCGAGCCGGGTGACCGGCATCGAGCGGGCCAGCACCCGGTGCACCTCGGCGGTGGCGCGGCCGAGCCGGTGCGCCTCGATGGCGAAGTTGCCGGGGGAGCGGTCGCCCTTGAGCCGGCCGACCTGGTCGAGGGCGAGCTCCCAGCCGTCCTCGGCGTCCGGCAGGTAGCGCTGCAGCAACCCGAGGGTGGCGGGCTCGGCGCGTTCCATCCGGCTCTCGAACCAGGCGGCGACCCGGGGGATGCGGGTGGAGCCGGCCCGGGAGAGGGCGAGCGAGAGCTCCAGGTCGGGATTGGTGCCGGGGTGGATGCGCCGGAACAGCTTGAGGATGTACGAGGTGCCGTAGATGACCGAGCTGTTGGACTGCTCGGCGGTGGAGGCGCGGCCGGGGAGGTTGGCGGGCAGTCCGGAGCCGGGGGTGCGGCGGAAGGAGAGCGAGCCGAAGCGGTCGCCGGTCGCCAGGTGTTCCAGCAGCCGGCCGGTGAGTTCGGGGTCGTGCACCGCGTCGTAGAGCGCGGCGCCGTCGTACGGGCCCTGGCTGAGCCGGCCGAGCACCGCGCTGGGCTCGATGCCCGCGGGGCCCTGTGAGCGGATGCCGAGCAGGAGTTGGTAGATGTCGCCGTGCGGGGCGCCGACCGTGGTGGCGTGCTCGACCCGCAGCAGCAGGTGCAGCAGGGCCGGGTCGCCGACCTGTAGCGGGGTTCCGACCATTGGGGTGAGTCCGGTGATGGACCGTCCCTTCCCGGCGTACCAGCGCTGGGTGGGGAGCCACTCGGCGATCAGCGGCAGGGCCGCCTGGACGAGCTCGCTGACCCCCAGGGCGGTTCTCCGGACCCCGGTGCCCCGCGCGCCCGCCGGCGCGGCGGAACCGGCCGGGGCGTCGTGCTGCACATGGGCTTGAGAACGGGAGGTTTCGGACATGACTCCCTTTCCCCGGAAGCACGCGGACTGCCCGACGGGTCGTGGCCGGGTCCGTCAGTCTTCCGGATTTCGGCGGCGCGGCGGTCGCGGCACGCGAGCACGGCTCGGGTGTCACGCCTTCGTGTGGGTGGCCGTTGGGCTGTTCTCCGTACGCGGCGGTGCAGAGAACTCCGGGGGCGCGGGGGTTCAACTCGCGCCCCCGGAGGGTCTGGTGGTGCTGTGTGGACCGGTGCGCGGCGGGGCGTGGCGGATCGTTACTTCGAGCGCCTGGTGCCGCTCAGGCGCGGGGGCTGCCGGAGCTGGAACCAGTAGAAGCCGTGCCCGGCCAGCGTGAGCAGGTAGGGCCACTCGCCGATCGACGGGAATCGCACCCCGCCGATCAGCTCGACCGGGTACCGCCCGCCGTACTGCCGCAGGTCCAGCTCGGTCGGCTGCGCGAACCGCGAGAAGTTGTTCACGCACATGACCAGGTCCCTCTCGTACTCGCGCACGAAGGCCAGCACGGCGGGGTTGCTGGACGGCAGTTCGGTGTAGGTGCCGAGGCCGAACGCCGGATTGAGCTTGCGGATCTCGATCATGCGACGCGTCCAGTGCAGCAGCGAACTCGAACTGCTCTGCTGCGCTTCGACGTTGGTCACCTGATAGCCGTACACCGGGTCCATGATGGGCGGCAGACTGAGCCTGCCCGGGTCGGCGGAGGAGAAACCCGCGTTGCGGTCCGGGGTCCACTGCATCGGCGTGCGCACGCCGTCCCGGTCGCCCAGCCAGATGTTGTCGCCCATGCCGATCTCGTCCCCGTAGTAGAGCACCGGCGAGCCGGGCAGGGAGAGGAGGAGGGCGGTGAACAGCTCGATCTGGTTGCGGTCGTTCTCCAGCAGCGGGGCGAGCCGGCGGCGGATGCCCACGTTGGCGCGCATCCGGGGGTCCTTGGCGTACTCCGCGTACATGTAGTCGCGCTCCTCGTCGGTGACCATCTCCAGGGTCAGCTCGTCGTGGTTGCGCAGGAAGATGCCCCACTGGCAGCCGCCCGGGATCTGCGGGGTCTTGGCGAGGATCTCGGACACCGGGTAGCGGGACTCCCGGCGCACCGCCATGAAGATCCGCGGCATCACCGGGAAGTGGAACGCCATGTGGCACTCGTCTCCGCCGCCGGCGAAGTCGCCGAAGTAGTCGACCACGTCCTCCGGCCACTGGTTGGCCTCGGCGAGCAGCACGGTGTCCGGGTAGTCGGCGTCGATCTCCTTGCGGAGCCGCTTGAGGAACTCGTGGGTCTCCGGCAGGTTCTCGCAGTTGGTGCCCTCGCGGGCGAACAGGTACGGCACCGCGTCCAGCCGGAAGCCGTCGATGCCGAGGTCGAGCCAGAACCGCAGGCCGGCGATCATCTCGTCCTGGACCCGGGGGTTGTCGTAGTTGAGGTCCGGTTGGTGCGAGAAGAACCGGTGCCAGTAGTACTGCTTGCGGACCGGGTCGTAGGTCCAGTTGGAGGTCTCGGTGTCGACGAAGATGATCCGGGCGTCCGGGTACTGCTTGTCGTCGTCGGCCCACATGTAGAAGTCGCCGTACGGCCCGTCCGGGTCCGCGCGGGAGGCCTGGAACCACGGGTGCTGGTCGCTGGTGTGGTTCATGACGAAGTCGATGATCACGCGCATGCCGCGGGCGTGCGCGGCGTCGACGAACTCCATGAAGTCGGCGAGGTCGCCGAACTCCGGCAGCACCGACTTGTAGTCGGCCACGTCGTACCCGCCGTCGCGCAGCGGCGAGGCGAAGAACGGCGGGAGCCAGAGGCAGTCGATGCCGAGCCACTGGAGGTAGTCGAGCTTGGCCGTGAGCCCCTTGAGGTCCCCGACCCCGTCGCCGTTGCTGTCCTGGAAGGACCGCACCAGCACCTCGTAGAAGACCGCACGCTTGAACCACTCGGGGTCCAGGTTCTTCTTCGAGGTCTCGGGGAAGGTGTCGGGGACGGGCTCGTTCACTGTCACGCTGGGTTCCTCCGAACCGTGAGGAGGTGAGCCGGCTCGGCTGAGGGATCGAGCCGGACGTAGTTGTGCCGGCCCCAGGTGTAGGCGGCGCCGGTGAGCTCGTCGTGCACCATGTACGGGCCGTCGCCGTCGAGGCTGACGGTGGCCTCCTGGACGTGGTGCGGGTCGAGGTTGACCACCGTGATCACGTGGTCGGTCAGGCCCTCGGGGGTGGTCGCGGTCTTGGAGTAGGCGAGCACCTGCTCGTTGTCGGTGGGGTGGAAGCGCAGGTCGCGCAGCTGCTGCAGGGCGGGGTGGCGCCGGCGCAGCCGGTTCAGCACGGTGAGAAGCGGGGCGAGGGTGTCGGTGCGGTTCCAGTCGCGCGGGCGCAGCTCGTACTTCTCCGAGTGCAGGTACTCCTCGGAGCCCGGGTGGGCCGGCTCGTTCTCGAACAGCTCGTAGCCGGCGTAGATGCCGTAGCTGGGGGAGAGGGTGGCGGCGAGCACGGCGCGGAGCGCGAAGGCGGCGCGGCCGCCGTGCTGCAGGAAGGAGTGCAGGATGTCCGGGGTGTTGGCGAAGAAGTTGGGGCGCATGTGGGCCGCCGCGTCACCGGTGAGTTCGGTGAGGTACTCGGTGAGTTCGGTCTTGGTGTTGCGCCAGGTGAAGTACGTGTACGACTGGTGGAATCCGATCTTCGCGAGGGTGTGCATCATCGCCGGGCGGGTGAACGCCTCCGCCAGGAACAGGACATCCGGGTCGGTGCGGGCGATGTCGCCGAGCACCTTCTCCCAGAACACCACCGGCTTGGTGTGGGGGTTGTCGACCCGGAAGATCCTGACGCCGTGGGACATCCAGAACTGGAGGATCCGGATGGTTTCCTTGACGATTCCATCCATGTCCTGATCGAAGTTGATCGGATAGATGTCCTGGTACTTCTTCGGTGGGTTCTCGGCGTACGCGATGGTGCCGTCCGCGCGGTGGCTGAACCATTCCGGGTGCTTGTTCACCCACGGGTGGTCGGGGGAGCACTGGAGGGCGAAGTCCAGCGCCACCTCCAGGTTCAGCGCCCGGGCCTCGGCGACGAAGTGGTCGAAGTCCTCGATGGTGCCGAGGTCCGGGTGGACCGCGTCGTGGCCGCCCTCCGGGGAGCCGATCGCCCAGGGCGAGCCGACGTCGTGCGGACCGGCCGTCAGAGTGTTGTCCGGGCCCTTGCGGAAGGCTCGTCCGATCGGGTGGACCGGCGGCAGGTAGACCACGTCGAAGTCCATCGCGGCGATCGCCGGCAGCCGCTCGGCGGCGCTGCGCAGGGTGCCCGAACGCGGCGGCTCGACCCCGTTCGGGTCCACCACCGCGCCCTCCGAACGGGGGAAGAACTCGTACCAGGAGCCGAACAGCGCGCGCTCCCGGTCCACCTGAAGCGGCAGCGGACGGGAGGCGCTGAGCAGCTCGCGCAGCGGGTGGCGGGCCAGCAGCTCCAGCACCTCGGGGGCGAGCGCGGCAGCCAGCCGGGACAGCGGCGTCAGCCCCGGGTCGCGCAGCGCGTCGGCGGCGGCCAGCACGTGCGCCCGGCCCTCCTTCTTCGGCACCCCGGCGGCGGCCTGCTCCAGTAGCCGGGCGCCCTCCTCCAGCACCAACGCGGTGTCGATCCCGGCCGGCAGCTTGATCGAGGCGGCCTTGCGCCAGGTGGCGATCGGGTCGCTCCACGCCTCCACCAGGTACGACCAGCGCCCGGGCGCGGTCGGGGTGACGTGCGCGCTCCAGCGGTCGGTGCCCTCGGCGAGCTCGCGCATCGGCGTCCACGGGCCGCTGCGGCCGCGCGGGTCGCGCAGCACCACGTTGGCGTTGACGGCGTCGTGGCCCTCGCGGAAGACGGTCGCGGTCACCGGGAACGTCTCGCCGACGACGGCCTTGGCCGGGCGGCGGCCGGCGTCGACGAGTGGGCTGACGTCCAGGACGGGGATGCGGCCGATCACGGTATCGCTCTCTGTCGTCTTGCGGGCGGAGGGCTTGGTGGCGGTCTTGCCGGTGCCGCTCTTGGTGGTGCTGCTCTTCGCGGCGGTGCCGCTCTTCGCGCCGCCCTTGCGGGCAGCGGCCTTCGCGGCGGGAGCGGTCGAGGCGGCGGCCTCGGGGTCGGCGGCCCGGCGGGTGGTGGCCGTCGCGGTGGCGGCGGTGCGGCGCGTGGTGGTGGTGCGCCTGCGCGGTGCCGCGGTCCGGCCCTCCTCGGCCCCGGGTTGTCGGGCCGCTGCGGAGGGCTGTGCTGTGGCTTCGGAGGATTCGGCACCGACCGCCACGGACGCCCTGGGCGACGGCATCGCCGGGTCTGTCCGAGTGTCAGAATCCATCCGTCCGGTGGATTCCGCGACCGCTGCGTCGTGGGTTTCGGCCACCGGTGTGGACTGGTCCCGCGTGTCGCCGTGCATGCCAAACTCCTGCCCGAGATCGGCGGCAGCTCCCGCGGGCCGGGGGGGTCGGGCCAGGGGAGTGCCGGGAGGACTGCTGGGTGGGGAGGACGTGCGACCGGAATCCTGCCCGCGCCGCTGTCCCCGGCAACCTGCCCGGCGCCCGCCGCGCCGGTGGCGGTACACCCCGGAGCCCGTGCGCGTCCCGGCGCACGCCGCCAGGGGCACGCTCCTGGCGGCCCGGTCCACCCGTGAACGAGCCGACCGAGGGCGAGGACACGCGTCACCGCGCGGTGAGCGCCGAATGGGTTAAGGAAGAAGGGGAACGATCAACGCGAAATGGATTCGGACGTGCTGCTTCACGGCGACGGGAGGCGTCCCCGCAGCACCGACGACCTTCGGTCATCCTCGCATCGGGAGCCAGGTTTTCGCAGCGGTACGACAGTAGTTTCGGGCTTTGTCCGGCGTGGACGGGCAACCGGAAATGGATCTGTTCCGCAGAGTTCACGCATTGGTAGCGCGAAGCCCCGGAATGTGCGCCGCGCGCGCCCCCTGTGCAGACCAGTGCGCCGAATGCGATCTCATCAATAGGCCGAACGGATGCCCAATAGCCCACTTGACCCACTAACAGGGCGATCCCGAAGGCTACGCTTCACGCCTGTGAAGGCAATCCGCAGATTCACCGTCCGCACCGTCCTGCCCGAACAACTCCAGCCGTTGCACGAGCTGGCCCTCAACCTGCGCTGGTCCTGGCACCCCGAGACCAGGGACCTCTTCCGGTCCGTGGACCCGGAGGTCTGGGCGGCGACCGGCGAGGACCCGGTGCGGCTGCTCGGGGAGGTCCCGGCCGCCAGGCTCGCCGCGCTCGCCGCCGACCGGCGGTTCCTGCGCAGACTTGGCGACCTCGCCGACGACCTGCGCGAGTACCTCACCGGGCCGCGCTGGTACCAGACCCGGCTGGAGGCCGACGCCACCCCGCCGCCCGCCGCGATCGCCTACTTCTCGCCCGAGTACGGCATCGCCGCCACGCTGCCCCAGTACTCCGGCGGCCTCGGCATCCTGGCCGGCGACCACCTCAAGGCGGCCAGCGACCTCGGCGTGCCGATCATCGGCGTCGGGCTGTTCTACCGGCACGGTTACTTCCGCCAGTCCCTCAACCGGGACGGCTGGCAGCAGGAGCGCTACCCGCTGCTGGACCCGGACGAGCTCGCGGTCAGCCTGCTCCGGGAGGCCGACGGCACCCCCAGCCGGATCGACCTCGCCCTGCCCGGCGGCCGCACCCTGGCCGCCCACATCTGGAAGGCCCAGGTCGGACGGGTCCCGCTGCTGCTGCTCGACTCCGGCATCGAGGCCAACTCACCCGCCGAACGGGACGTCACCGACCGGCTCTACGGCGGCGGAAGCGAGCACCGGCTGCTCCAGGAGATGCTGCTCGGCATCGGCGGCGTCCGGGCCGTGCGCGCCTACTGCCGGCTCACCCGCCACCCCGCCCCCGAGGTCTTCCACACCAACGAGGGCCACGCCGGCTTCCTCGGCGTCGAACGCATCCGCGAACTGGTCGCCGCCGGCCCAGCCGCCCCCGACGACGTCGGTCTGGACTTCGCCGCCGCCCTGGAGTCCGTCCGGGCCGGCACCCTGTTCACCACCCACACTCCCGTCCCGGCCGGCATCGACCGCTTCGACCGCGAGCTGGTCGCCCGTCACTTCGGCGGCGACGCCGCGCTGCCCGGCGTCCCGGTCGAGTCGGTGCTCGGGCTCGGCGCCGAGACCTGGCGCGGAGGGGACCCGAAGCTGTTCAACATGGCCGCCATGGGCCTGCGGCTCGCCCAGCGCGCCAACGGGGTCTCCACCCTGCACGGCGAGGTCAGCCGCTCGATGTTCAACGGCCTCTGGCCCGGCTTCGACCCAGCCGAGGTGCCGATCACCTCGGTCACCAACGGCGTGCACGCCGCCACCTGGATCGACCCGGCCGTGGTCCGCCTCGGCGCCACCGAGATCGGCGCCGACCGCGCCGAGGAGGCGATGACCACCGGCGAGACCCAGCGCTGGACCGGCCTGGAGCGGATCGGCAACCCCGAGATCTGGGACCTGCGCCGAAGCCTGCGGGCCCAGCTGGTGGACGAGGCCCGGCGCCGGCTGCGTGCCTCCTGGCGCCAGCGCGGGGCCGGCGAGGCCGAGCTCGGCTGGGTCTCCTCGGTCCTCGACCCCGACGTGCTCACCATCGGCTTCGCCCGCCGGGTGCCCTCGTACAAGCGGCTCACCCTGATGCTGCGTGACCCGGAGCGGCTGCGCGCCCTGCTGCTGCACCCCACCCGGCCGGTGCAGATCGTGGTCGCCGGCAAGGCCCACCCGGCCGACGACGGCGGAAAGCGGCTGATCCAGCAGATGGTCGCCTTCGCCGACGACCCGACGGTGCGGCACCGGATCGTCTTCCTGCCGGACTACGACATGGCGATGGCGCAGCACCTCTACCCGGGCTGCGACGTCTGGCTGAACAACCCGCTGCGCCCGTTGGAGGCCTGCGGCACCTCCGGGATGAAGGCCGCGCTCAACGGCTGCCTCAACCTGTCCGTCCTGGACGGCTGGTGGGACGAGTGGTACGACGGCCAGAACGGCTGGGCGATCCCCACCGCCGACGAGGGCAGCGGCGTGCTCGACCCGGAGAGCAGCGAGGCCGAGCGGCGCGACGACATCGAGGCCGCCGCGCTGTACGACCTGATCGAGAAGCAGGTCGCCGCCCGGTTCTACGACCGGGACACGGACGGGCTGCCGCACCGCTGGATCGCCATGGTCCGGCACACCCTGGTCACCCTCGGTCCCAAGGTGCTGGCCGGGCGGATGGTGCGGGAGTACGTGGAGCGGCTGTACGCCCCGGCGGCGCTGGCCGAGCGGGAGCTGAGGGCGGAACTCCCGCCCCGAGCCGAGGGAGGCGTCGGCACCGGGGCCGAGTGCCCGGAGGCGGGCGGGCGGGTCACGGCCGCCCGTGAGCTGGCGCTCTGGAAGGCGAAGGTCCGGGAGGGCTGGCCGACCGTGCGGGTCGAGCACGTCGAGGCCGACTGCCCGGCTGAGGCACAGGAGCTGGGCAGTTCGCTGGCGCTGCGGGTGCAGGTCGCGCTCGGGTCGCTGGAGCCGGGCGACGTCGAGGTGCAGGTGGTCTCCGGCCGGGTGGACGAGACCGACGGCATCTCGGACGCCTCGGTGCTCGCCCTCAAGCCGGTCGGCGGTCCGGACCTGGACGGCCGCACCCGCTACGAGGGCTCGCTGGAGCTCTGCCGCACCGGCCCGTTCGGCTACACCGTCCGGGTGCTGCCCGCGCACCCCCGGCTGGCCTCGCCGGCCGAACTGGGGCTGGTCGCCCTCCCGGCGGAGTCGGCGGGGATGGACGCGGGGCTGCTGCGCTGACACCCGCGGGTGCCGACACGTGATCGACTCCTCGACGGTCGCCGGCCAGGTGCTGCCGGGCGGCACGCTGGACGTGGCCGGGCAGGCGGACCGCCCCTCGCCGGACCGGCACACCGACTTCACGGCGGACGGCGGCCCGGCCGCGCTCCCAAGGGGTGGCGGCCCGGCCGGGTGCGTGACGGCGCACCCGGCCGGGCACATTCGGGGGCCCGGCGACAGGCACTAGACCAGGCTGTCCCGCCAGGCCTGGTGGAGGGCGGCGAAACGGCCGGAGCCGTCGATCAGTTCCTGCGGTGAGCCGTCCTCGACGATCCTGCCCTGGTCCATCACCAGGACGCGGTCGGCGATCTCCACGGTGGAGAGCCGGTGCGCGATGATCACCGCCGTCCGGCCGGCCAGCACGGTGCGCATCGCCCGCTGGACCGCCTGCTCGCCGGGAACGTCCAGGGAGCTGGTGGCCTCGTCCAGGATCAGCACGGCCGGGTCGGCCAGCAGGGCGCGGGCGAAGGCGACCAGCTGGCGCTGGCCGGCCGAGATCCGGCCGCCGCGCTTGCGCACATCGGTGTCGAAGCCGTCCGGGAGCGCGGTGATGAACTCGTGGGCGCCGATGTCGCGGGCGGCTTGCTCGACCTCGGCCCGGGTGGCGCCGGGGCGGCCGATCGCGATGTTCTCCGCGACGGTGCCGGAGAACAGGAAGGACTCCTGGGTCACCATCACCACCCCGCGCCGCAGTTCGGGGGTCGCGAGGTCGCGCAGGTCCACCCCGTCCAGCCGGATCCGGCCGTCGGTCGGGTCGTAGAAGCGGGCCAGCAGCTTGGCGACCGTCGACTTGCCCGCGCCGGTCGCGCCGACCACCGCGACCGTCTGCCCGGCCGGGATCAGCAGGTCGAAGGGCGGCAGCACCTCCTTGCCGGTGCGGTAGGCGAAGCGGGTCCGCTCGAAGGAGACCTCGCGGCCCTTGCCGACTGATACTCGCCCAATCGCCTCCGGGCGCTCTGACCCGGTGCCGACGCTCTCCGCTCCCGCACTCCCTCCTTCGTCGGTCGCTTGTCGCTCATCGCTTTCGGCACCGGCGCGCCCTTCGGCTCGGGGCGGTGGCGGAAGCTCCACGGGCTCGGTCGGCTCGGCGACGGTCGGCTCGTGGGCCAGCAGGCCGGCGATCTTCTCCAGCGCCGCGGCGGCGGCCTGGTAGCTGTTCAGGAACATCGCCAGCTGGTCGATCGGGTCGAACAGGCGGCGCAGGTAGAGCACGAAGGCGGTGAGCACGCCCAGCTCCAGCGCGTCGTCCACCACCAGGTAGGCGCCGAGCAGTACGACGCCGGTGGTCCAGAGGTTGGCGGTGGCGCGGGAGAGGCCGACGTAGCGGGCGAGTTCCAGGAACCCCTCCGCGTTGGCCGCGGAGGACTGCGAGTTGACCACGGCGAAGGCGGCGTCGTTGCTCTTCTCGCGGCGGAAGGCCTGCACCGGGCGGATGCCGTTCATGGTCTCGGTGAAGCGCACGATCATCGCGGCGGCGGCGGTCCGCGAGCGGCGGTAGACCCGGCGGGAGCGGGTGCGGAAGGAGTGGGCGATGAGGGCCAGCGGCAGGATGGAGAGCAGCGAGGCCAGGCCGAGCCGCCAGTCCAGCACCACCAGCAGCGCCGAGATGTAGCAGACCGACAGGAAGACGGTCAGCAGCTCCTGGAGGCCCTCGGAGAGCAGCTCGCGCAGCGCGTCGATGTCGCTGGTGGCGCGGGAGATGATCCGGCCCGAGGTGTAGCGCTCGTGGAAGTCCAGGCTGAGCCGCTGGGCGTGCCGGAAGATCCGGCCGCGCAGCTCCAGCAGGATGTCCTGGTTGATCCGGGCGCTGATCTTGATGAACGCCCACTGCAGCAGCGGGCTGAGCAGGGCGCAGAAGAGGTAGCCGGCGACCACTGCGACCAGCGGGCCGGAGTCGTGCTCGCGCAGGGCCGGGATGCCGCGGTCCATCGCAACGGCGACCAGCAGCGGGCCGGACTGCAGCGCGGCCTGCTGGACCAGGATCACCACCATCGCGACGGCGATCCGGGCCCGGTGCGGGCAGAGCAGCGAGCGCAGCAGTGCCCTCGGCGCGCCGGGCGGGACGGGGATGTCCTCCTCGTCGTCCGGGGGCGGGGGCAGCTCCTCCTCGACCGGTTCGGCCTGGGCGGGCTGGGCGGGCTGGGCGGTGGTGGTCATCGGGTGCGGCTCCTGTCCAAGGCGAAGGGGCCGTCCGGCACGAGGGCGGCCTCGCCCGACATCAGTTCGCGGTAGTGCGGACAGTCGCGCAGCAGCTCCTGGTGGGTGCCGACGGCCTCGATCCGGCCGTCCGCGAGCACCGCGACCCGGTCGGCGAGCAGCACGGTGCTGGGGCGGTGGGCGACCACCAGGGCGGTGGTGGAGCCGAGCACCTCGCGCAGTGCCCGTTCGACCAGCGCCTCGGTATGCACGTCGAGGGCGGAGAGCGGGTCGTCCAGGACGAGGAAGGCCGGCTCGCCGACCACCGCGCGGGCCAGCGCGAGGCGCTGGCGCTGGCCGCCGGACAGGCTCAGGCCCTGTTCGCCGACCTCGGTCTCCACCCCGGCCGGGAGCTTGTCGACGAAGCCGGCCTGGGCGGTGGCGAGGGCGGAGCGCAGCTGCCGCTCGTCCGCGCCGGGGGCGCCCATCAGGACGTTCTCCCGGACGGTGGCGGAGAACAGGGTGGGCTCCTCGAAGGCCACCGCGACCAGTGCGCGCAGCTTCTCCCGGGGCAGCTCGCGGATGTCCCGGCCGTCCAGGGTGATGCGGCCGGCGGTGGCCTCGTACAGCCGGGGGAGCAGTGCGGTGAGCGTGGTCTTGCCGCTGCCGGTGGCGCCGACCAGGGCCATCGTCTCGCCGCTGCGGATGTGCAGGTCGATGCCGGCCAGCAGGTCGGGGCTGTCGGCGGGGGCGTCGGGGTAGCGGAAGCGGACGCCGGTGAAGCGGATGCCGTCCGAAGCGCCCGGGGCCTGTCCGGCGGTGGCGGTGCCCGGGTCCTCGGTCTCGGGTTCGTCCATGACCTCGAAGAAGCGGTCGGTGGCGGTGGCGGCCTCGTTGGCGTAGGCGAGCAGCCAGCCGAGCGACTCGACCGGCCAGCGCAGCGCGAGCGCGGTGGAGAGGAAGGCGACCAGGGTGCCGGCGCTCAGCTCGTCGTGGGCGACCAGGTAGGCGCCGACGGCCAGGGCGCAGCCGAGGGCGAGCTCCGGCAGGCCGACGATCACCGCCCACAGGTTGGCGAGCAGGTGGGCCTTGCGCAGTTCGGTGCGGCGCAGCCGGTGGGACTGTTCACGGAAGTGCTCGGCCATCGAGCGGTGGCGGCCGAAGGCCTTGAGGACGCGGATGCCGAGGATGGACTCCTCGACCACGGTGGCGAGGTCGCCGTTCTGGTCCTGGGCGTGGCGGGCGGCGCCGGAGTAGCCGGACTCGAAGCGCCGGGTGAGCACGAACAGCGGCGCGGCGGGCAGCAGGACGATCAGGGCGAGCCGCCAGTCCTGGGTGAACATCACCACGGTGCCGGCCAGGAAGGTCACCGAGTTGACGACCAGGAACACCAGGGGGAAGGCCAGGAAGAGCCGCATGGCGTTCATGTCGGTGGTGGCCCGGGAGAGCATCTGGCCGGAGCCCCAGCGGTCGTGGAAGGAGACCGGCAGCCGCTGGAGCTTGGCGTAGAGGTCGGCGCGCATGGTGGCCTCCAGCCGGCCCAGCGGGCGGGAGAGGACCACCCGGCGGGTGTAGAACAGCGCGGCCTCGACCATGCCGAGGAGCAGCAGCAGGCCGACCGGCGGCCAGAGGCCGGCGAGGTCGCGCTCGGCGAGCGGGCCGTCGACGATCCGGCCGAGCACGACCGGGACGGCGAGGGTGCTGAGCATGGCGAGCGAGGCGGCCGACACCGAGACGGCGAGCCGGCCGCGCACGGCCCGGGCGTAGGGCCACAGGCGCAGCAGGGAGCGGACCGTGGAGCGGTGACTCCCGATCACGGCGTCATCGTCTTGTCGGTTCTCGGCCATCGCGGTGAGGGTAGGCAGAGAGCCCGTCACTTCTCATCCGGTTTTTCGCCCCTGTCGGCGGCGTCCGGCGAGAACCGGCCACCCGGACGGGCGGGGCGCGGGCGGAGAGCAGGGCGAGGCCGGTCACGCCGCAGGCTTCTCCGGATCACTGTGGGCGGGCGCGCGCAGCAGCTGGAGCGAGCGCCCGCCGAGTACCACCGCGCCCCGCGGGTGCGGCTCGCCCGTGCCCGCGGTGGCCGTGTCGACCACCGTCTCGTACGCGGCCTCCGGTGCCGCCCAGGGCTCGCCGGGCAGGGTGAACGCGACCGGTTCACGGCCCGCGTTGAGCAGCAGCAGGAAGCTGTCGTCCCACGACGGCCGCCCGGTCTCGTCCCGTTCGGACATCGCGCCGCCGGAGAGCAGCATGCCGAGGCAGGCGGTGGGGGCGAACCAGTCCGCCTCGGTCATCTCCTTGCCGAGCGGGGTGAACCAGGCGAGGTCCGGCTGGCCGCCGGGGGTGGCGGCCCGGCCGGAGAAGAACGCCCGCTGGCGCAGCACCGGGTGGGCGCGGCGCAGCCGGATCAGCCGGGCGGTCAGCTCGCACAGCTCCCGCCAGCCGGGCTCTTCCAGCAGCGACCAGTCGAGCCAACTGACCTCGCCGTCCTGGCAGTAGGCGTTGTTGTTGCCGCCCTGGGTGCGGCCCAGCTCGTCCCCGGCGGTGATCATCGGGACGCCGGCCGAGAGTAGCAACGTGGCCGTCAGGTTGCGCAGTTGGCGCAGCCGCAGGGCGTTGACCTCGGGGTCGGTGGTCTCGCCCTCGGCACCGTGGTTCCAGGAGCGGTTGTCGTCGGTGCCGTCCCGGTTGGCCTCGCCGTTGGCGTCGTTGTGCTTGCGGTCGTAGGAGACGAGGTCCCGCAGGGTGAAACCGTCGTGCGCGGTCACGTAGTTGACGGAGGCGTACGGGCGGCGGCCGCCGCGCTGGTAGAGGTCGGAGGAGCCGGAGAGCCGGTAGCCGAGCTCGCGCACGTCGGGGCGGGCGCCGCGCCAGAAGTCCCGTACGGTGTCGCGGTACTTGTCGTTCCACTCGGCCCACAGCGGGGGGAAGCCGCCGACCTGGTAGCCGCCCGGGCCGACGTCCCAGGGCTCGGCGATCAGCTTCACCCGGCTGAGCAGGGGGTCCTGGGCGACGGCGGCGAGGAAGGGGTGCTCCATGTCGACCCCGTCCGTGCCCCGGGCCAGGGCGGCGGCGAGGTCGAAGCGGAAGCCGTCCACGCCCATCTCGGCGACCCAGTAGCGCAGCGAGTCGGTGATCAGCCGGATCACCTGCGGGCGGCGGGTGTCCAGGGTGTTGCCGCAGCCGGTGTAGTCGGCGTAGCCGCGCGGGCGGTGCGGGGCGAGGCGGTAGTAGGCGGCGTTGTCGATGCCGCGCAGCGAGAGCGCCGGGCCGAGTTCGCCGCCCTCGGCGGTGTGGTTGAACACCACGTCGAGGATCACCTCGATCCCGGCGGCGTGCAGGGCGCGGACCATCCGCTTGAACTCGCCGACCTGGCCGCCGCGGGAGCCGGAGGCGGAGTAGCCGGCGTGCGGGGCGAAGTAGCCGATCGTGTTGTAGCCCCAGTAGTTGACCAGACCGCGGGCCTGTAGGTGGTCCTCGCTGGCGTACTGGTGCACCGGCAGCAGCTCGACGGCGGTGACGCCGAGGCGGGTGAGGTGGGCGACGGCGGCGGGGTGGGCCAGGCCGGCGTAGGTGCCGCGCAGGTGGGGCGGGACGTCGGGGTGACGCATGGTGAAGCCGCGGACGTGGAGTTCGTAGAGCACCGTCTCGGCCCAGGGGGTCTTCGGGCGGTGGTCGTCGTACCAGTCGTCGTCATCGTGGACGACCACGGACCTGGGCACGTAGGGGGCGGAGTCGCGGTTGTCCCGGACGGTGTCGGCCACGTCGGCCTCCGGCCAGTTGCGGACGGCGGAGCAGGCGGCGTCGTGGGAGGTGTAACAGCCGTCGACGGCGCGGGCGTACGGGTCGAGCAGCAGCTTCGCCGGGTTCCAGCGGGCGCCGGTCCACGGGTCCCAGCGGCCGTGCACCCGGAAGCCGTAGCGGGCGCCGGGGCGTACGCCGGGCAGGAAGCCGTGCCAGATCTGGAAGTCCTGCTCGGTGAGGCGGTGCCGGCTCTCCCGGCCGTCCTCGTCGAACAGGCACAGGTCGACGGCTTCGGCGCCGCCCGCCCAGAGCGCGAAGTTGGTGCCCTCGCCGCCGCTCTGGTCGGTTCGGAAGCGGGCGCCGAGCGGCTGCCAGCTGCCGGGCCACGGTGGCTCGGCGGTGTCCGGACCGCCGTTCGGCCGCACCCCGGCTTCCAGCTCCTGCCCTGACGCCATGGCCGTACCCTCCCTGGACGGGGTGTCCCGGACCCCGTTCACCTTTTCTTTCCCGGATTGAGGGGGGAGGAAGCCGCTGAACGGAGGCTTACCGGCGGATGGCGGGCGGGGGGTCGTGTGCCGGGTGGGCGGGGGAGCGGGCCCGATTCCGTGCCGCTCCGCGTGTCCCCGCCCGGTTCGCCGTCGTTGTTCCCGGCGTCGGACGCTCCAGGCGTCGGACCCGAGTAGTGGGAGGCCCCGGGATGCGGCGCCGAGTTCGGGTGTGGGCACGGCGCGCGGTGGTGGCGTGCTGGTGCCTCGTGGTGCTCACGGGGTGCGGCGGCGGTGGCTCCCCGGCCGTCCCGGCGGAGGACCGGGCCGCGCCGGGCGCGTCGTACACCCCGCCCCCGCCGCCGTCCCGGACGGTGCTCACCGCGCTGCCCGCGGACGGCGCCCAGGACGTGCCGCCGGAGGGCCCGGTGCGGGTGAACGCCACCCAGGGGCGGCTGGTCTCGGTCCGGCTGGCCGACGCCAGGGGCGCCGAGCTGCCCGGCACCATCAGCCCGGACGGCGCCACCTGGGCGCCGGACGACCCGTTGCCGCTCGGCACCGCCTTCACCCTGGACTCGGTCGCCGAGGACGACCAGGGACAGCGGGCGGCCCAGCACTCGGCGTTCTCGACGGTCGCCCGGGCGCACACCTTCGTCGCCTTCTTCACTCCGGAGGACGGCTCCACGGTCGGCGTGGGGATGCCGGTCTCGCTGCGTTTCAGCCGCCCGATCACGGACCGGGCCGCGGTGGAGAAGGCCGTCCAGGTCACCGCCGACCCGCCGGTGCCGGTGGCCGCGCACTGGTTCGGCAACCAGCGCCTCGACGTCCGCCCGCAGCGGTACTGGGCGGCCGGCACCAAGGTCACCGTGGCCCTGCGGCTCAAGGACGTGCAGGGCGCGCCGGGCGAGTTCGGCACCCAGAACCGGGACCTGCACTTCACCGTCGGCCGGGCGCAGGTCTCCACCGTCGACCTGGACGCGCACACCCTGACCGTCCGGGCCGGGCAGGGCGGCAAGGTGGTCCGGGTGCTCAAGGTGTCCGGTGGTAGCCCCGACCACTCCACCTACCGGGGGGTGATGGTGGTGTCGGAGAAGTACAAGCTGACCCGGATGAACTCGCAGACCGTCGGGATGGGCGACGAGTACGACATCAAGGACGTCCCGCACGCGATGCGGCTGACCACCTCCGGCACCTTCCTGCACGGCAACTACTGGGCCGACCCGGGGGTGTTCGGCACCGCCAACACCAGCCACGGCTGCATCGGCCTGGCCGACACCAAGGGCGGCACGAGCAAGGACACCCCGGCGGGCTGGCTGTTCGAGCACACCGTCCCGGGGGACGTGCTGGAGGTGAAGGCCTCGGCCGGGGACTTCGTGCCGCCGTCGAACGGGCTGGGCGACTGGAACGTGCCGTGGGACCAGTGGGTGGCCGGGAGCGCCCTGCGCTGACCGCCCGCCGTCTTCACCCGTGATTCACCCCCGTTCCACCCACCTCCCCCGAGTTTTCGCTCAGACGGCCCAGCTATCCTGCTCCGGCGCGTCGGGGTCGCCCCGAGCCGAAGGGGCGCGCCGGTGCCGAAAGTGAGGAGCGACAAGCGAGGGACGAGCGCCGGAGCGACGAGCTTCGGCACCGGGTCCGAGCGCCCTGGAGGCGAGCGGGCGAGTAGCAGCGCGAAAGATCGGCGCCCGGTGCAACTCATGGGGGCACTCAACGCGTCAAGAGAGTGGACACCGGGAGGGGACATTCCGTGAAGACGGGTAAGGCGGCCAGTGCCGCGATACGCACCAGCAACCGCTACGGGCGCAGGGCTGCGATGGCGTTGGTCATGGGTGGGGTGCTGCTGCTCACCGCGGCGTGCAACGACGACAAGGGCGGTACGTCGGGCGACGCCGCCGCGACGGCGTCGGCGGACGCGAACGGGACGGCCGCCCCGGGGGGCAATGCGGCCGCGCCGAAGGCCTCGGCGGCCGTGCTCGCGGTCGAGCCGAAGGACGGCGCCCAGGACGTCGCGCCGAACGCGCTGCAGGTGTCCGTGTCCAACGGCAAGCTCACCACGGTCGAGGTGACCGACAAGAACGGCAAGCCGGTCGAGGGTGCGATCACCCCGGACGGCACCGGCTGGAAGCCCTCGGCGGGGCTCGCCGTCGGCATGGCGTACAAGGTGAACGCGCAGGCCAAGGACGACGCCGGGATGGTGTCCGCGTCGACCACCTCGTTCACCACGCTGACGCCGGAGAAGAAGGTCTCCACCAACGACAACATCAGCGACGGCGCCACCTACGGCGTCGGCATGATCGTCTCGGTGAACTTCAGCAGGAACGTCAAGAACAAGGACGCCGTCCTCAAGGGCATCTCCTTCGAGGCCAGCGACGGCACCACGGTCAAGGGCCACTGGTTCGGCGACAACCGGCTCGACTTCCGCCCGGAGAACTACTGGAAGCCGGGCACCAAGGTGACCGTCAAGTACCGGCTGAAGAGCGTCGAGGTCGCGCCGGGCATCTACGGGGACGTGGACAAGGACGAGCCGTTCACCATCGGCCGCTCCATGGTCTCCACCGCGGACGCCAAGTCGCACCAGATGACCATCGAGCGGGACGGCACGAGCACCACCGTGCCGATCACCACGGGCGCGGACGCGACGCCGTCCTGGGGCGGGACGATGGTGATCATGGAAAAGGAGAAGGTCACCCGGATGAACTCGCAGACCGTCGGCCTCGGCGGCGAGTACGACATCCAGGACGTGCCGCACGCGATGCGGCTGACCACCTCCGGCACCTTCGTGCACGGCAACTACTGGGCGAACCCGGCCCCCTTCGGCAAGAGCAACGGCAGCCACGGCTGTGTCGCGATGGCCGATGTGAAGGGCGGCAGCGACTCCTCGGTCGCGGGCAAGTTCTTCAACGACTCGATGGTCGGCGACGTCGTGAAGATCGTGAACACCAAGGAGAAGACCGTCGCGCCCTCCAACGGGCTGGGCGGCTGGAACGTGTCCTGGGCCAACTGGTAGGCCCGGGGGGTTTGTCGCCGGGCGGCCCGAACCTCACCCGTTGGGGTGGTCGGGCCGCCCGGTTTTCGGGGCAAGAAGCCCCTCGAATGGCGCAACCTTTCCGATGGCCGGGCGCGTGTAGGGGGCGGGTCCTCCGGTAGGTCGGGTGCGTCGGGGTCCACGGGGAGTTCTGAGGGAGGGATCGACGTTGAGGTCGATACGCAGGGTGGTGGCCGCCGGTCTGGTCGGCGGGGCGATGGCGCTGACCGCGGCCTGTGGCGGTGGTGACGGGGGCGGGAGCGCCGCGAAGGCCGATCTGGGGGCCGGTGCGGCCGCCTCCAAGCCCGCCGCCGCGACGACCAGTTCGGCGCCGAAGGTGTCGGCGGCCACGGTGAGCATCGAGCCGAAGACCGGCGCGGTGGACGTGGCTCCGGGCGCCCTCAAGATCGGAGCGGCCGGCGGCAAGCTCACCACCGTCAAGGTGAGCGACAAGAGCGGCAAGGAGGTCCCCGGCACGATCGCCGCGGACGGTGCCAGCTGGACCCCGTCCACCGGTCTCTCGGTGGGTACCGCCTACCAGGTCAGCGCGATGGCCGCGGACGCCAACGGCGTGGTGGCCACGGCGGACAGCAGCTTCACCACGCTGACCCCGGAGGCGCTGGCCAAGGCCTCCGACAACGTGGACGACAACGCCACCTACGGCGTCGGCATGATCGTCTCGGTGGACTTCAGCAAGGACGTCAAGAACAAGGACGCGGTCGCGAAGGGGATCACCTTCGAGACCGACAACGGCACCGCGGTCAAGGGCCACTGGTTCGACGACCGCCGGCTGGACTTCCGCCCGGAGCAGTACTGGAAGCCGGGCACCAAGGTGACCGTGCACTACCGCCTCAAGAGCGTGGAGATCGCCCCGGGGGTGTACGGCACCGACCGGGACGAGCCCTTCACGATCGGGCGATCCCAGGTTTCGACGGTTGACGCCGCGACGCACAAGATGACGGTGGTCCGGGACGGGCAGTCGAGCGACATCGACATCACCTCCGGCTCGACCGAACACCCCACCTGGAACGGCACGATGGTCATCATGTCCAAGGAGGGCACGGTGCGGATGCAGTCCAGCACCCTGCCCGGCATGACCGGCTCGCCGTACGACCTCCAGGTGCCGCACTCGATGCGGCTGACCACCAGCGGGACGTACGTGCACGGCAACTACTGGAGCGACGCCTTCGGCGAGGACAACGTCAGCCATGGCTGCGTGGGTCTGCGCGACGTCAAGGGCGGCGGGGGCGGCACCTCGATGGGCAAGTTCTACGACGGCTCGATGGTCGGGGACGTGGTGATCGTGAAGAACTCCACCAAGAAGGAGACGCTCGACCCGGCGAACGGGCTGAGCGGTTGGAACGTGTCGTGGAGCCAGTGGTAACCGCCGGGTAGGGGCGTCTTGAGGTCAACCCGGGCTTGACGAGTGCAGGCCCGGGTTGTCGCTTTCCTGCCCCGGGCATATGCCAACTCTGGGGAGATCGTTTGCTCATTGTCCGTACGCGGCCGCTTGCGTTCCGCAATGATGGTCCGCATGGCGGGTTGGGGCGAAACGGATCAGTCATCGGTTCCCGGGGTCGGCGTGGTCGCGGAGTCGTCGTGGATGGACGTGCGGAGCGCGCTCTCGGCGCTGGAGCGGCTCAGTTCCGAGGAGTTGCAGGAGATGTATTCCGGCAGGCTGTGCGATCAGTCCGCGCCGAACGAGGTGCGGTTGCCGTCCCGGCCGGAGTCGGGCCCGGTGGCCCGCAAGCTGGTGCTGGACGTCCTGGAGTCCTGGGAGCTCCACCAGCTCCTGGAGGCCGGGGAGTTGCTCACCAGTGAGCTGGTTTCCAACGCGGTGCGGCACGCCGCCGGGCGCACCATCGGCCTCCACGTCAGCCGCAAGCCCGGGTGGCTGCGGGTCGAGGTCCGCGACTCCTCCCGCGCGCTGCCCTGCATGATCCTCGCCGAGGCCAAGCCGGTGAACGAGCGCGGGCGCGGGCTGAAGATCGTCGACGACCTCGCGGACCGGTGGGGTGCGGACCTGCTGCCGCGCGGCAAGGGCGTCTGGTTCGAGCTGCGGGTGCGCTAGCGGCACTGAGCGGACGGCTTCGGCCCCGGATACGCGCAGGGCCCCCGGGCTCGCCGTGTTCCGGCGGATGGGGGCCCCTGCAAGTCATCGCGCCGGCCAAGGGGGTGCGTGCCGCGCGATGGGCGTCGGCAGTGCCAGGTCGGGCCCGCCGAAGTCCGATGTCTTGACTATCGCACGGATCTCAGCATATGGGCAAACCAGGCGTCTTGGATTGCAAGGTTTGTAACCTACTTCACCTTTAGATTTTGCATAGGTTAACGCCGCAACCTGTGAATATTCATGATCGCGATGACGTGATCACCGCTTGGCGGGCGCGCGCAGCATGTGCGCGAACGGCGGCGGGGGAGAGGCGTTGGCGCGGCGGTGGGGCCTTGGGGGTGCCACGGCAGGTGCGGCAGAGGCCGCCGAGGAGGGCGTGCGGGCGGCAGGGGGTGCGGCAGTCGGTGCACTCGATGATGCGGGTGACGGGCGAGGCCGTGGGGGCGTTCCGGTGGCATCTTGTCGAGCAGGCGGCGGCGGGTGAAGGCCGCCGGGCTGTGGACCGGGGTCGGCAGGCCTGCCGTGAGGGCCGCCGTGAAGAGGGCGGGGGTGGCGCCCCGGGCGAGCCACTCGGCGGCGAGCGGTTCGAGGGCCTCGCAGTCTGCGGCGGAGAGGGCCAGGCGGGTGTCCGCGACGCCCAGGCCGGCGAGGGCGGCGTAGGCCGGGGAGGACGGGGGCGTCGGGGAGGGCGAGGTGGCGCTTCGCTCCTCCGGGGGATCGGGTGCCGAATCCGTTGACGCCCCCGGTGCTTCTCCAGCGGCGAGGAAGTGGTTCCACCAGGCGTCGCTGCGAGGCGTGCGGGAGAAGTAGGTGCGGAACACCCACTGGGGCCGGTCGGTGTTCACGCGCTCGCGGACGCGACGCAGGTGACCAGCGGCGGAGAGGTTGTTGAGGGCTGTGCGGACGGCCATCTGCCCGAAGAGGGGCTGGTAGACGGCGAGGGTCTTGACGTCCATCGCGGCGCCGTCGGGGAGGTGGTTGATCAGGCTGGCGAGGTACGCCTCGCGGGCCGGGAGGTGCGCGAAGTCATCGGCAGCCGGAGGGAGTTCCCCCGGGGCGGTCTGCTTGCCGTATCCGGGGGAGGCCATGGGGGTAGAGTCGTGGGCAGCCACAGGATCGAGTCCTCTTCGATCGTGATGGTCAGACCCCCGTTCGGTGTTGGTAGCACCGGCGGGGGTTGATTCGTTAGTGGGCACGCTACACGGCGCGACCGGCCGTGGTGAAGCCGTGACGATAAGTCATATCTGCTGCGCGCGGGGATGGTTGGAAGGTGGTTGCCCACCCGTTCCACTAAGGGGTCACTCGGGCTTGGCGACTTGAGCTTCGGCCGCGAAGGCGACGAAGGCGTACCAGGCGTCGGGGGAGAAAGCGAGGGTCGGGCCAGCCTTGTCCTTGGAGTCACGGACGTGGACGGTGGCGGGGGAGGAGGCCACCTCGATGCAAGCTCCGCCCTGCGAATCGCTGTAGCTGGATTTGAACCACTTCATAGCTTCTCCGCCAGTGCTCTGATGAACGCTTCCGACTCCTCAATACTGAGGGCCTGCGAGCGGATCATGCCATGGCGCTGCACGAGGACGCTCACCTTCTCGATTTCGGCGTACAGGACCCCCGCGTACTGCCCTTCCAAGTAAGCAAGTTGCTCATGGTCGGGCGTTTCCAGCAGCACCATCGGGCCCTCCAGCGCTACATGGGCCACGCGGTCGACGGGCAGCACTTGGATGGTGACGTTCCGCAGCTTGCCGACGTCGAGCAGGTGCTCAAGCTGGTGCTTCATGATGCTGGAACTGCCGACGAGCGCACGGAACGCCGCCTCGTAGATGACGAAGCCGAACATCACGGTGGGCGAGCGGCGTAGCTTCTCCTGCCGCTGTATCCGGCTGGCTACGCGAGCGTCGATGGTCTCGTCATCCAGTGGCGGGAACGAGTGGCTGATCTGCTCCCTGGCGTACTCCTCGGTCTGGAGCAGGCCGGGGATGAGCAGTGCCTCGTACCAGTGGATCGCAATGGCCTCAATCTCGGCTTCCGTGTAGCCCTTCGAGTAGGACGGAAACTTCTCGGGCTTCAAGTAGTCCACCGCCCCGAGCAGCATTCCCCTCGCATCGCACAACTCATCCGCCACCGAGAGCAACTTGAGCGACGGCTTCCGCCTCCCCGCCTCCATCGACCGCACGCTCTCGTAGTCGTAGCACGCCGCCTTGCACAACTGCTCTCGGGTGACCCCGGCTTGCTCCCGCCACCGCTTGATCTGATCGCCGCAGTACTTCCAGGCCATCGGGTTCTGCTTCGGCGTGGTCATCCCGGCCCCCTCATCGTCCCTGGTCATCCAGCGGTCGACTCTCACGCTGTACCAACGGTGTGACTACTGAGGGTATGCCTGGCTCCCGACTCTTGAAGGGTGAAATGGCCGAACTCAGCCCCCTTGTGAGTGACGCCCGAAAGTCAACACCCCAAGGACTCTGATGATCACTCAGCCCGTCGACGCCATCGAGTGGATGCTCCCCCGCCACCCCCGCACCGTCGGCCGTGCCCGCATCCGTCTCCTCCGGCAGGCCTTCGACTGGCAGATCCACGACGAGTGCACCGAGATCGCCATGCTCCTCCTCAGCGAACTCGTCACCAACGCCTGCCACCACGCCCGTGCCCCGCGCGACCGCCTGATCGGCGTCCGCCTTCTCCTCCCCACCCCCACCCTCCTCCGCGTCGAGGTCTCCGACGCGAGCCCCGCTCTCCCTGTCGCCCGTCACGCGGCGCCCGACGACGAGTCCGGCCGGGGCCTCGAACTCGTTGCCGCCCTCGCCACGTCCTGGGGCGCCCACCCGCGCGGCGAGGGCTACATCGGCAAAACCGTCTGGTTCGAACTCGCACTCCCCTCGCCTGCCCGCTCTTCCCGGGTAGCATCGGCCGGGTGAAGCTCTACTGGCACGTCGTGCTGCCACCGCTCAGCGCCTGATCGGGCGCGCGCTTCGGTGGCTTGATCCCTGAAACCCCCGGCTCGGCCTGGTGTGGCCGCTGTGGGGCGGCGGCGTGCGCCCGTTCTCGGAACCAGTTCCTCTGACGGTCTTCGACGACGGAAGTTCACGACTGTGCCGAATCGTTTGTCTGCGCCTGTGCGTACTCGCCCGACCTCTGCTGTTCGCCCTGTCCGGTTGATCGACGGGCCTGGGACGATCCTCATCGCCGCGCTGTTCTGGGGCACCACCGGGACCGCCAGTTCGCTGGCGCCCGCCGGTGCCCCGGCGGTGGGGATCGGGGCCGCCGGGCTGGTGCTCGGTGGGTTGCTGCTGTTCCTCACCGACCGATCCGTCTGGGCGCTGGCACGCTCCTGCGGTGTTCGGGAACGGTGGCTTCTCGCGCTCGGGGCGGTCGCGGTGACGGGATACCCGCTCACCTTCTACCCGGCGGTGGCCCGCACCGGGGTGGCGGTGGCCACCGTGATCGCCCTGGGGAGCGCTCCGGTCTTCACCGGGCTGCTCGGCTGGCTCGCCCGCCAGGGCCGCCCCGGCGGACGCTGGGCCGGGGCCACGGCGCTGGCCGTGCTCGGCTGCGGTGTGCTGGTGCTCGGGCCCGAACTCGCCGGTGGCGGCGCGGCGGTGGACCCCGTCGGGGTGCTGCTGGCGGCGCTCTCGGGGCTCTCGTACGCGGTGTACTCGCTGATCGGCGGCCGACTGATCGGGGCCGGGCACCCGTCCGGCGGGGTGATGGGCGCGATGTTCGGCGGCGCGGCGCTGCTGGTGCTGCCGGTGCTGCCGGCCGGCCCGACCGGCTGGCTGCTCTCGGCGCGCGGCGCCGGCGTCGTCCTGCACCTCGCGGTGATCACCACCTTCCTCGCCTACCGCCTGTTCGGCCACGGCCTGCGCCACGCCTCCGCCCAGACCGCGACCACCCTCACCCTCGCCGAACCCGCCGTCGCCGCCGTCCTCGGCGTCGCCGCCCTGGGCGAGCGCCTGCCGGTGGTGTCCTGGTGCGGCCTCGCCGTCCTCGCCGGTGGCCTGGCCTTCCTAGCCCTGCCGGGCCGCCGGTAGCCGCCCGCTGTCGCACGGGACGTCGGCCCGACCGGAGGGGCGGGCCGACGGCCAGGTGGATGCCGCCGCTCCATGATCTGAACTCTTGAGCGCAGACCCCCTGCTTCAGCTGGGTGGTAGCTCATCCAACTTGACCGTGTTCGGGCGACTACGATGAGCCGATATGACGACGCCGTCCGACGAAGGCATCCACCCGTTCCGCATCGCCGTTCCGGAGAGCGACCTGGAGGACCTGCGCCAGCGCCTCGACCGTACGCGCTGGCCGGACGAGCTGCCGGGGGTCGGTTGGGCCTACGGGATCCCGCGCGGCTACCTGATGGAGCTGGCGCGGTACTGGCGGCACGAGTACGACTGGCGGGCCGCCGAGGCGCGGCTCAACCAGTGGCCGCAGTTCACCACGACCGTCGACGGCGCGAACATCCACTTCCTGCGCGTCCGTTCGCCGGAGCCGGACGCGATGCCGCTGCTGCTGTCGCACGGCTGGCCCGGGTCGATCGTCGAGTTCGCCGAGCTGATCGGGCCGCTCACCGACCCCCGGGCGCACGGGGCGGACGGGTCGCCCGCCTTCCACCTGGTGATCCCGAGCCTGCCCGGCTTCGGCTTCTCCGGCCCGACCCGGGAGACCGGCTGGGAGTACCGGCGGGTGGCGGCGGCCTTCGCCGAAGTGATGCGGCGGCTGGGCTACGACTCGTACGGGGTGCAGGGCGGCGACTGGGGTTCGGCGATCTCGCGGGAGCTCGGCCGGGTGCACCCCGAGCGGGTGATCGGGGTGCACCTGAACCTGATCCCCGGGGGCGCGGCGGAGAGCGAGCCCAGCGAGGAGGAGCTCGCCGGGCTCTCCGCGCCGGAGCGGGCGCGGGCGCTGGCCTCCTGGGAGCGGATGCGCGAGTGGAACCGGGAGCGCAAGGGCTACGCGGACATCCAGACTACCCGGCCGCAGACCCTGGCGTACGGCCTGACCGACTCGCCGGTCGGCCAACTGGCCTGGATCGCCGAGAAGTTCAAGGAGTGGACGGACTCCGCGGAGCGCCCCGAGGACGCCGTCGGCCGCGACCAACTGCTCACCAACGTGATGCTCTACTGGCTCACCGGGACGGCCGGCTCCTCGGCCCGGCTCTACTACGAGCGCGCCCACGCCGACTACTGGGGCCAGCCGGCCGAGCCGTCGACCGCCCCCACCGCGGTGGCGCTGTTCCCGGCGGAGAACTTCCTGGTCCTGCGGCACATCGCGGAGCGGTCCGACAACATCGTCCGCTGGACGGAGCTGGACCGGGGCGGCCACTTCGCCGCGATGGAGGAGCCGGACCTGCTGACCGCCGACATCAGGGCGTTCTTCGGGCAGCTGCGCGCGGCGGAGGCGTAGCGGGACGACCCGGTCCGCGTGCCCGGTCAGCCCGTCGGGCAGCGCCCGGCGAGGCAGAAGGAGCCGACCGCGGAGTGCAGCAGGTCCCCGGAGGGGGTGGGCCAGCTCGCTTCGGGGCCGGCCACCAGGACGGCCCAGGCCTGGCCGTCCGGGGCGACCAGGATGTGGTCGACCACCCGGCGCACCCCGTGGCCGGCCAGGTCGTAGGCGTACTCCAGCTCGGCGCCGCCGCCGGGGGTCTGCTCCAGGCGGATCCGGTGGTAGCCCGGGAACCTGGCCGGGTTCGAGGCCAGGCCGGCGTCGGTGGCGACGGCCTGGTCGTACGGGGCGTCGCCGCCCATCGAGAACACCTGGATCAGGCTCTCGCCGTCGGGGGAGTCGTAGAACACCGGCGGACCGTCCGGGCGGCGTCGCCAGCCGTCCGGCACCAGGAGGCTGAAGCCCGCCGGGTCCTGGACGAGGCTCAGCCGCGGCCCGGTCGCTGTCGGCGTCGGTGTGGGTGTCGGCGTTGGCGTCGGCGTCGGGGACGGGAAGCCGGTCGTCAGGGTGGGGGAGGGCGCCGTGGTGGCCGTCGGTGCGGCCGTGCCCGTGGCGGCGGTGATCGCCTTGCCGTCGGCGTGCCGGTTCAGCAGGTACCAGCCGCCACCCGCGAGCACGCCGACCAGCGCCCCGGCGACCGCCGCCAGCAGCACCCGCCGGTGCGACCGGTTCCCCGGCGTCCCCGACCGGCCCGCCGGTCGCCCGGTGAGCAGCGGAGCCGTCAGCGGTGGGGGCACGGCGGGCGGCATGCCGCCCGTCCCCGGCGGCGCCTGCTCCACCCACTGCTGCCGCTGCGGATCCCAGTAGTTCGTCATCGCTCCCCCTCGTCCCCGCCCGGTTGCGTCACCGGCGGCGCAACCTGAACCCGACAGTCGCGATCACGAACGAGAGCAGCAGGAACATGATCGCCGGCCACAGGCGATCGCCGTCGAACAGGGCCGTCCAGACCCCCCGAAGCCCCGCACGGACGATGAATTTCACGCCCGTACCGTATCGCCCGCCACGGACACGCGGGAGCCCCCGGACGGCGACCGTCCGGGGGCTCAGCGAACCGTGGCCGCGATCAGCACTCGATGACGTTCACGGCGAGGCCGCCGCGCGAGGTCTCCTTGTACTTGATCTTCATGTCGGCGCCGGTCTCCTTCATCGTCTTGATCGCCTTGTCCAGCGAGACGTGGTGCCGCCCGTCGCCGCGCAGCGCCATCCGGGCCGCGGTGACGGCCTTGACCGAGGCCATGCCGTTGCGCTCGATGCAGGGGATCTGGACCAGGCCGCCGACCGGGTCGCAGGTGAGGCCGAGGTTGTGCTCGATGCCGATCTCGGCGGCGTTCTCGACCTGCTCGGGGGTGCCGCCGAGGACCTCGGCGAGGCCGCCCGCGGCCATCGAGCAGGCGGAGCCGACCTCGCCCTGGCAGCCGACCTCGGCGCCGGAGATGGAGGCGTTCTCCTTGAAGAGCATGCCGATGGCGCCGGCCGCGAGCAGGAAGCGGACGATGCCCTCGTCGTCGGCGCCCGGGATGAAGTTCAGGTAGTAGTGCAGGACGGCGGGGATGATCCCGGCGGCGCCGTTGGTGGGCGCGGTGACCACCCGGCGCCCGGAGGCGTTCTCCTCGTTGACCGCCATCGCGTAGAGGGTCACCCACTCCATCGCGTTGGCCGGCCCGATGCCCTCGGCGCGCAGCGCGCGGGCGCCGGACGCGGCCCGGCGGCGGACCTTCAGGCCGCCCGGCAGGATGCCCTCACGGGACATACCGGCCCGAACGCACTCCTGCATCACGGACCAGATCTCCAGCAACCCGGTGCGGATCTCCTCCTCGCTGCGCCAGGCCTTCTCGTTCTCCAGCATCAGGCCGGAGATCGACAGCCCGGTCTCCCGGGTGAGGCGCAGCAGCTCCTCGCCGGTGCGGAAGGGGTAGCGCAGCTGGGTGTCATCGGGGACCACTCGGTCCGCGCCGATCGCGTCCTCGTCCACGACGAAACCGCCGCCGACCGAGTAGTAGGTCTTCTCCAGCAGCGTGGAGCCGTCCGCCGCGTACGCCCAGAGGGTCATGCCGTTGGCGTGGTAGGGCAGCGAACGGCGCCGGTGCAGGACCAGCTGGCTGTCCGGGTCGAAGTCGATGGGGTGCTCGCCGAGCAGGTTGATCCGCTTCTCGGCGGTGATCCGCTCCACGTCCTTGTCGGCCTGGTCGACGTCGACGGTGCGGGGCGAGTTGTTCTCCAGTCCGAGCAGGACGGCCTTCGGCGTGCCGTGGCCGTGGCCGGTGGCGCCGAGCGAGCCGTACAGCTCGGCGCGTACGGCCGTCACCTGGGGCAGCAGGCCTTCGGACCGCAGCCGGCGGGCGAACATCCGGGCGGCGCGCATCGGGCCGACGGTGTGGGAGCTCGACGGGCCGATGCCGATGGAGAAGAGGTCGAAGACGCTGATGGCCACGGGGGACGTCCTTGTCTGGTCTCGTGGAAGGACTTGCGGGCAGAGCGGGGCGGGGCGGGACTGACATGGGACGGGGCACCGCGCGCACTCTCAAGTGTGCGCGGTGCCCCGAGGTCCCAGGTACACGGGCGGGGTGACGCCGGTCACCTAAGCCCGATGGGCCCGATCGGCCCGACGAAGGTGGTGAACCGGACCGGGCCGGGTCACTCCTGGTTGGCGAGGGTGGGGTAGAGCGGGTACTTCTCGGCCAGCGCGGTGACGCGGGCCTTCAGCGCGGCGGCGACGGTCTCGTCGAAGGCGGGCTTGAGCGCCTCGGCGATGATGTCGGCGACCTCGTGGAAGTCCTCGGCCTGGAAGCCGCGGGTGGCCAGGGCCGGGGTGCCGATGCGCAGGCCCGAGGTGACCATCGGCGGGCGCGGGTCGTTCGGGACGGCGTTGCGGTTGACCGTGATGCCGACCTCGTGCAGGCGGTCCTCGGCCTGCTGGCCGTCGAGCTGGCTGTTGCGCAGGTCGACCAGGACCAGGTGGACGTCGGTGCCGCCGGACAGCACGGTGGCACCGGCCTCGGCGACGTCGTCCTGCAGCAGGCGCTCGGCGAGGATGCGGGCGCCCTCCAGGGTGCGCTGCTGGCGCTCCTTGAACTCCTCCGAGGCGGCGACCTTGAAGGCGACGGCCTTGCCCGCGATCACGTGCTCCAGCGGACCGCCCTGCTGGCCGGGGAAGACCGCGGAGTTGATCTTCTTGGCGTACTCGGCCTTGGACAGGATGACGCCGCCGCGCGGGCCGCCCAGGGTCTTGTGGGTGGTGGTGGTGACCACGTCCGCGTAGGGCACCGGGTTCGGGTGCAGACCGGCGGCCACCAGGCCGGCGAAGTGCGCCATGTCCACCATGAGCAGGGCGCCGACCTCGTCGGCGATCCGGCGGAACTCGGCGAAGTCCAGCTGGCGCGGGTAGGCGGACCAGCCGGCGATGATCAGCTTCGGCTGGTGCTCCTTGGCCAGGCGCTCGACCTCGGCCATGTCGACGCGGCCGGTCTTCTCGTCCACGTGGTACGCGGCCACGTTGTAGAGCTTGCCGGAGAAGTTGATCTTCATGCCGTGGGTCAGGTGACCGCCGTGGGCCAGGCTCAGGCCCAGGATGGTGTCGCCCGGCTGGATCAGCGCGAACATCGCGGCGGCGTTGGCCTGCGCGCCGGAGTGCGGCTGGACGTTGGCGTGCTCGGCGCCGAACAGGGCCTTGATGCGGTCGATCGCGATCTGCTCGACCACGTCGACGTGCTCGCAGCCGCCGTAGTAGCGGCGGCCGGGGTAGCCCTCGGCGTACTTGTTGGTGAGCACCGAGCCCTGGGCCTCCATGACCGCCACCGGGGCGAAGTTCTCGGAGGCGATCATCTCCAGGGTGGTCTGCTGGCGGTGCAGCTCGGCGTCGACCGCGGCGGCGATCTCCGGGTCGAGGGCGTGCAGGGACTGGTTGAGAACCGTCATGGTGTGGTCTTCCCGGGAGGAGGAGGATCAGGGGTGCCGTGCGAAGCGCGCCCTTGGAAGGGTGGCGGCGGGCGACGGGTGGGCGGTGGGGGCGGGCCGACGCGTGCACGGGCCCGCCCCGTCACGAACGGGTCAGGCGCTGTGGGTGAGCGCGTCGTACTCGTCGGCGCTGAGCAGCTCGTCCGTGGACTCCACGCGGACCTTGAACAGCCAGCCGCCCTCGAAGGGGGCGCTGTTGACCAGGGCGTTGTCGTCCAGGACGTCCTGGTTGACCTCGGTGACCTCGCCGGTCACCGGGGAGTACAGGTCGCTGACCGACTTGGTGGACTCCAGCTCGCCGCAGGTCTCGCCGGCGGTCACGGCGTCGCCGACCTCGGGCAGCTGCACGTAGACGATGTCACCGAGCGCGTCGGCGGCGTGCTTGGTGATACCGACCGTGGAGACACCGTCCTCGGCGGCCGTCAGCCACTCGTGCTCCTTGGTGTACTGCAGGTGCTGGGGGTTGCTCATGGCGTCATTCTCCAGGATGGGAAGCGGGTACGACGAAGCGGGCCGCCGCGCGGACGGCTTCGACGTGCGGGTACGGGGAAAGGCGGGTGTCAGCGGGCGCGCTTGTAGAACGGCAGCGCCACGACCTGGACCGGCTCGTGCTTGCCGCGCACGTCCACCGCGACGGTGGTGCCGGGAGCCGCGTGGGCCGCGTCCACGTAGGCCATCGCGATCGGCCGGCCCAGGGTCGGGGACGGCGCGCCCGAGGTGATCCGGCCGATCGGGGCGCCCTCGGTGGAGACCACGGTGTACTCGGCGCGCGGCACCCGCTTGCCCTCGGAGACCAGGCCGACCAGCACCTTCGGTGCCCCGCCCTGAGCACGCAGCGTCTCGGCCGCGGCGGCGGCCTGCTCCAGCGCCTTGCGGCCGACGAAGGCGCCCTCGTTGGTGGTCTTGTCGAAGCGGACGACCCGGCCCAGGCCCGCGTCGAACGGGGTGAGGTCGGTGGACAGCTCGTGCCCGTACAGCGGCATGCCCGCCTCCAGGCGCAGGGTGTCGCGGCAGGACAGGCCGCACGGGACCAGGCCGTGGCCCTCGCCGGCGACGGTCAGCGCCTGCCAGATCGCCTCGGCGTCGACCGGGCGGCAGAAGATCTCGAAGCCGTCCTCGCCGGTGTAGCCGGTGCGGGCCAGCAGCACCTTGCGGCCGGCGACCTGGGCCGGGAGGATCGCGTAGTACTTCAGGCCGGGCAGGTCGGCCTCGGTGGTCCCGGCCAGGATCCCGGTGGACTCCGGACCCTGGACGGCGATCAGCGCGTAGGTGTCGCGGTCGTCGGTGACGACGGCGTCGAAGCCCTTGGCGCGGGCGATCAGCTCGTCCAGGACCAGCTGGGCGTTGGAGGCGTTGGCGACGACCAGGAAGGCGTCCTCGCGCAGGCGGTAGACGATCAGGTCGTCCAGGATGCCGCCGTCCTCGGCGCAGATCATGGTGTAGCGGGCGCGCAGCTCACCGAGCGCGGAGACGAAGCCGACCAGCGCGTGGTCCAGCATCTCGCCGGCCTGCGGGCCGGTGACGGTGATCTCGCCCATGTGCGAGAGGTCGAACAGACCGGCCTTGGTACGGACCGCGAGGTGCTCCTCGCGCTCGCTGCCGTAGCGCAGCGGCATGTCCCAGCCGGCGAAGTCGGTCATGGTCGCGCCGAGGGCGCGGTGCAGCGCGTCGAGCGCGGTCAGGCGGAGGGACGACATGGCCAGGAACTCCTCGGTCGGGGCACTCAGGGGTGCACGCGCCGGAACCGGACCCGCTCGGGGGCCCGACCCTGCGCGCGGGCATGCGGCGGCGTGGGTCTCCCCATCTGTCGTCGAACCTGAGAGCTTCACCGCCCACCTGCCCGCAGCTGTTTCCAGCTTGGGGGACAGCATGGCGGCTTGCACCGTGGGTGGGCGCGCGACAGGGCCGCGCGCCGCTTTCCAGATGTGCCTAACCCGTGCGGTAGGGGGGCCTGAGAGATTCCGGGGAGGACTTGCTCCTTCGGCGCCGGCCGTACCGCCTGAGCGGCACTCCGGGCTCTCCCGCGCGGGTTCGAGCGGCCGGTGTGGAGTTGTGGGGGCCCGCGGCGCATGCCGACGGACGCGCACATCATGGCACGTCCGCGCGGAGGAGGGGAGGGGGACCCGGTCACACGACATACCGGTCACACGACACAGAGGCGAACACGAGCCCTAAACTTCTCCGCGTCGGCACAGCAGTGGGCAGCCGACCGGCAGAGGGCGGTTCAGGCGCGCATGGAGTACCCGGTGGAGCAGCAGCAGGGGTGGGGCGGGCCGGAGCCGGCGCCGTCGGGCGGCGCCTGGCCGGCCAACGAGCTGGAGCAGGTGCTGACGGCCGCGCTGGGCGACCCGGGCGCGACGCCGCGGGTGATCGAGGTGCTGGCCCGCAGCCAGGTGTGGATCCCGCTGCCGGCCGGGGGCGACCCGAGCGGGCAGGCGCTGGACCTGCCGACCATCGAGCTGGCCGGCGACCCGTACGTGCCGGTGTTCTCCTCGCAGGAACTGTTCCTCCAGCAGGCGCCGGGGATGGCCTTCGCGATCGCGCCCGCCTGGGAGTTCGCCCGCGGCCTGCCGCTGGGCGTGGGCATCGCGGTCAACCCCGAGGCGGCGGTGGGCATCCCGGTGCCGCCGCAGGGCGTGGCCGAGCTGCGCCGCGGGCCGCGTGAAGACCGTTGGGAGCAGCACCCTCAGGCGCCGACCGGCGGCCGGGTGGCGCTGCGCGAGCCGGTGCCGGGCGAGGACCCGGAGCACTTCCTGGCCGCCTGCCGGGCGGAACTGTCGGCCCTGCCCGGGGTGCTGACCGCGCGCCGGGCGCTGGCCAGCATCGAGGGCGAACCGACCGTGATGTTCGTGGGCGTCCAGCTGGACCCGGCCGCCCCGGCCGACCCGGGCGCGGTGAACGAGGCGCTCGGCCGGGCGCTGGGAACCGCGCCGCTGCCCGGCGGCGTCCACCTGGTACTTCTCGACCTCGCCGAGGACCCGGTGGTCGAGTGGCTGCTCACCCGGGTACTGCCTTTCTACACACGGGTGTGAGTGGGGTCCGCTAACAGGCACGTCGCCGTGGCGGTGGCCGGTGCCGCGCCATAGGGTGCGTGCAGACGGCCGACGGGCCGGCTGGTTTGAGGAAAGAGGCGCGGCGAGGTGGGCGCATGAGTGCGGGAGCGGGAACGGGCGGTGTGCCGGGGCCCTGGGGCCAGGCGCCGGCCGGGCGCCCGGCGGCGGATCCGGGCGCGTTGGAGCACGCCCTGCGCGAGGTCGCGCCGGAGCGCTTCGACGCGTACGAGCGGCTGCTGCACGCGCTGGCCGACGGTCAGGTCTGGATGCTGCTCTGGCACGGCACGCCGGGCAGTCCGGACGCGCAGTACGGGAACATGGAGATCAGCGGCCACGGCTACGCGCCGGCCGTGACCTCGCCCGAGCAGCTGACGGCCTCCGGCTGGGCCCGGGCCCACGAGGTCATCTCCGGGCGGGAGATCGCCGCCTCGCTGTACCGCACCCGCTGGGGCCTGTGGCTCAACCCGCACGCCCCCGGCGGCGGGGTCGGCGTGCCCTGGGCGGACCTGCGGCGGATCGCCGCGGGCCTGGACCGGCTGCCGGCCGGTCCGTTGAAGCTGAGCGAGCCGCAGGTGAACGCCCAGCAGTTCTTCGCGCTGCTGGAGCGGCAGGCCGGTGAGGTGCGTGCGGTCCGGGCGCTGCGCCGGGCCTGGGTGCAGCCGGCGGTGGGGGAGCCGTACCTGGCGATCGGGCTGGACCTGTACGAGAGTTCGCCGCCGGCCGTGGAGGCGGTGCGGGCGCTGATGCAGCGGGCGATCGCGGTGGCCCCGGAGGGGCTCGCGGTGTCCACGGTGGCGATGGCGGACGAGTACGACCCGGTGGCGCTGTGGATGCGTGCCAACGCACGGCCGTTCTTCGACCGGGAGGCCGGCCGCCCGCCGACCGGTCCGTACCCGTCGGTGGCGCCGCCGTACCCGGGGCAGTCGACGCCGGGGCAGCAGACGCCGGGGTGGGCCTACGGCACGCAACCGCCCGCGCCGGGCTGGGGTCAGCAGCCGCCAGCGTGGCCCGGATACCCCGGTCGCTGATTCCAAAACATTTTCAACCAAGCCGACTTGATTCATCATCAGGTCGGCTTCGGTGCTTTCCGGACGAATTTCCCTCCCTGGAGTCCGCACATCTTGGCATGGCTGTTACAGCCGTGTGAAGAGGGATATGCCGAAGACCAGGGAGGTGCATGCGCGCAGATCACAGTTGGGCATCTGTCGGTTGTCAGGGCTGGCGCAAGCCAGTTCGTATGTCGGAGAGTTCTGCGCAACGCACCGCGCGTACTGGAAACCCCACGAAGGTGAACGCGCACGCCGACCGCTCTGCCACGCGACGCCAATCCCGCGTGGTGGCAGTACCTGTGCACGCCGTACTGCCGCGAACAACGCTCCTAGCACCTCCGCACGTCCGCAGCCGCACCGCCGAAGCCGGCGCCCGGCACCCGTGGGCCGGCCACCGTCGGCGAGGGGACCCAACTGACCATGACCGCATCCGTGACAACCGCCGGGAACGAACCGGAGGCGCCAGCCACCGCGAGCCCGGCCAAGACGATCGAGGGCCGTTCCCTCGGTCGGATCGCCTGGACCCGCTTCAAGCGGGACAAGGCCGCCGTCGCCGGCGGCATCGTGGTGATCCTGCTGATCCTGCTCGCCGTGCTGTCCGGGCCGATCGAGGCCCTGTTCGGGCTCGACCCCGACAACCCGAACCCGGACCTGCTGGACGCCGACCTCGGCGGTCTGCCGCTCGGGGACTGGGGCGGGATGAGCGCGGACCACCCGCTCGGCATCGACCCCCTGCAGGGGCGCGACCTGCTCGCCCGCGTGGTCGACGGCTCCTGGGTCTCCCTGCTGGTCGCATTCGGCGCGACCGTCCTGTCCAACACCCTCGGCACCGTGCTCGGCGTGATGGCCGGTTACTACGGCGGCTGGGTGGACACCGTGATCAGCCGGCTGATGGACGTCTTCCTGGCGTTCCCGCTGCTGCTCTTCGCCATCGCGATCTCCGCCTCGCTCCAGGGCGGCGCCTTCGGCCTGCACGGCCTCCCGCTGCACATCATGGTGCTGATCTTCGTGATCGGCTTCTTCAACTGGCCCTACATGGGCCGGATCGTGCGCGGACAGACCCTGTCGCTGCGCGAGCGGGAGTTCGTCCACGCCGCCCGCAGTCTCGGCGCCAGAGGCCCGTTCATCCTGTTCAAGGAACTGCTGCCGAACCTGGTCGGCCCGATCCTGGTCTACTCGACCCTGCTGATCCCGACCAACATCCTCTTCGAGGCCGGTCTGAGCTTCCTCGGCGTCGGCATCCAGCCCCCGCAGTCCTCCTGGGGCGGCATGCTCGCCGACGCGAAGAACTACTACCAGGTGGACCCCCAGTACATGGTGGTTCCCGGCCTGGCGATCTTCATCACCGTGCTCGCGTTCAACCTGCTCGGCGACGGGCTGCGTGACGCCCTCGATCCCAAGAGCAACTGACCCTGCGTCAGGACCTTCCCTCCTCCACATCCTCAAGGGGTTGATCTCACCCATGCGTAGGTCCCGTACCGTCGCGCTGACCGCCGCGGCCGCCGCCGTGGTCATGGTCGTCACCGGCTGCTCGTCCAGTTCCAAGAGCGGCGACAGCAAGTCCTCCTCCTCGGCCGGCTCCAACGACACGAGCGGCGGCGGCGCCGACGCCGCCACCAAGCAGATCGTCAACGCCTCGGACAAGAAGGGCGGGACGGTCACCTACGAGATGAAGGGCACCCCGGACTCCCTCGACCCGGGCAACACCTACTACGCGTACATCTACAACTTCTCGCGCCTGTACGGTCGTCCGCTGACCACCTTCAACCCGGCGCCCGGCGCGGACGGCAACAAGCTGGTCCCGGACCTGGCCGAGTCGCTGGGCCAGCCCAGCGCGGACGGGCTGACCTGGACGTACAAGCTGCGCGCGGGCCTGAAGTACGACGACGGCACCCCGATCACCTCCAAGGACGTCAAGTACGCTGTGGAGCGCTCGAACTTCGCGCCCGAGGTGAACTCCAACGGCCCGACGTACTTCCACGACCTGCTGGTCGACAATCCGACGCCGTACCAGGGTCCGTACAAGGACAAGACCGGCGACCTGAAGTCGATCGAGACGCCGGACGACACCACGATCGTCTTCCACCTCCAGCACCCCTTCGCCGACTTCGACTACCTGGTCAGCGCCCCGCAGACCGTGCCGGTCCCGCAGGCCAAGGACACCGGCGCCGACTACGTGAAGCACATCGTGGCCTCGGGCGCCTACAAGTTCGAGTCCTACGAGGACGGCAAGCAGGCCGTCTTGGTGCCGAACACCAACTGGGACAAGAGCACCGACTCGATCCGCAAGCAGCTCGCGGACAAGATCGTGCTCAAGATGAACATCGACCAGGCCACCATCGACAAGGACTTGCTGGCCGGCAACGCCCAGGTCGACCTGGTGGGCGGCGGCGTCGACCCGCAGACCCAGGCGCAGATCCTGCGCGACCCGAAGCTCAAGGCCAAGACCGACAACGCCTACGGCGGCCGCCTGGTCTACATGGCGATCAACTCCAAGGTCGCGCCGTTCGACAACCTCGACTGCCGCAAGGCCGTCCAGTACGCGATCGACAAGGTCTCGGTGCAGACCGCGCTCGGCGGCCCGATCCGCGGCCAGGTGGCCAACACCGTGCTCCCGCCGGACATCCCGGGCCACCAGGACTTCAACCTGTACGCCACCGACGGCAACAAGGGTGACGAGGCCAAGGCCAAGGACTCCCTGAAGGCCTGTGGCAAGGACGGCGGCTTCAGCACCGTCCTGTCCGCCCGCACCGAGCGCGCGACCGAGGTCGCCGCGGCCACCGCCATCCAGGCGCAGCTGAAGAAGATCGGCATCAACGTCGAGATCCAGCAGTACCCGCAGGGCAAGTACCTGACCGACTCGGCCGGTGCGCCGCAGTTCACCCAGGACCACAACATCGGTCTGATGATGATGCAGTGGGGCGCCGACTGGCCGACCGGCTACGGCTTCCTGCAGCAGATCGTCGACGGCCGGGCGATCAAGCCCTCCGGCAACAGCAACCTCGCCCAGCTGAACGACCCCGCGGTCAACAAGATGATCGACGACGCCGCGGTCAACCCCGACCGGGCCGCCCGCGAGAAGATCTACGGCGACATCGACAAGAAGGTCATGGAGTCCGCGGTCTACGTGCCGCTGACCGACTTCAAGGTCTTCCTGTACCGCCCGGACAGCGCCACCAACCTCGCGTCGAACCCGGCCTGGTCGGGTGAGTACGACTACCTGAACATCGGCACCACCAAGTAAGAGCCTGGCTCCGCATCCCTGAAGGCAGGTGAAGGCAGCGGCGCCCGCCGCCGTCCGGAAGACCCCGGACGGCGGCGGGCCGCCGGAGCCGCCCAACTGTGTTTGCCTACATCATCCGCAGGATCTTCGCGGCCGCGGTGCTGCTGCTGGTCGTCAGCGCGGTCACCTTCGCGATCTTCTTCCTGCTCCCGCGCTTCGCCGGCGAGACCACCGACCAGCTGGCCGCGCAGTACATCGGGAAGAACCCGTCGCCCGAGGCGATCGCGGCGGTCAAGCAGAACCTCGGTCTCGACCAGCCGCTGTACACCCAGTACTGGCACTTCCTGAAGGCGCTGGTCAGCGGCGCCGAGTACAAGTTCGGGCCGGAACCGGCCACCTGCCACGTGCCCTGCTTCGGCTACTCCTTCAAGAACCACCTTGAGGTCTGGCCGGAGATGACCAGCCGCATCCCGGTCACCATCTCGCTCGCCATCGGCGCGGCGGTGCTCTGGCTGATCTCCGGTGTCACCACCGGCGTCATCTCGGCGCTCAAGCCGCGGTCGATCTTCGACCGGCTCTCCATGGGCATCGCCCTGGCCGGCGTCTCGCTGCCGGTCTTCTTCACCGGTGCACTGCTGCTGACGCTGTTCAGCTACGAGTGGCCGATCCTGGACAACCTGGAGTACGTCGACTTCACCGCCGACCCGCTGATGTGGGCCCGCAACCTGATCCTGCCGTGGATCTCGCTGGCCTTCCTCTACTCCGCGCTCTACGCCCGGCTCACCCGCGCCGGGATGCTGGAGACGATGAGCGAGGACTACATCCGCACCGCCCGGGCCAAGGGCCTGGTCGAGCGCAAGGTGGTCGTCAAGCACGGGCTGCGCTCCGCGCTCACCCCGATCGTCACCATCTTCGGCATGGACCTCGGTCTGCTGCTCGGCGGTGCGCTGATCACCGAGCAGGTCTTCTCGCTCAAGGGCGTCGGCCAGTTCGCCGTCCAGGCGATCACCGACAACGACCTGCCCAAGATCCTCGGCGTCACCCTGCTGGCCGCCTTCTTCATCGTCGTCTGCAACCTCGTGGTCGACCTCCTGTACGCCCTCGTCGACCCCCGCGTGAGGCTCTCGTGACCGAGCTCCAGAAGACCCCGGCGGACGCCGGTTCCGCTCCGGCGGACGCCGCGCCGACGCCACTGGGCGACCCCTTCCTGTCCGTCCGCGACCTGCGGATCCACTTCGACACCGACGACGGCCTGGTCCGCTCGGTGGACGGGGTCAGCTTCGACCTGCACAAGGGCCGCACCCTGGGCATCGTCGGCGAGTCCGGCTCCGGGAAGTCCGTCACCTCGCTGGGCATCATGGGCCTGCACCGCTCCAAGCGGGCCCGGATCAGCGGCGAGATCCGCCTCAACGGCGAGGACCTGATCGCGGCCGGACCGGACCGGGTGCGCCAACTGCGCGGCCGCGAACTGGCGATGATCTTCCAGGACCCGCTGACCGCGATGCACCCCTACTACACGGTCGGGGCGCAGATCGTCGAGGCGTTCCGGGTGCACCACCCGCAGGCGTCCAAGAAGCAGGCCCGGGCCCGCGCGATCGAGATGCTCGACCGGGTCGGCATCCCGCAGCCGGACCGCCGGGTGGACGACTACCCGCACCAGTTCTCCGGCGGCATGCGCCAGCGCGCGATGATCGCCATGGCCCTGGTCAACGACCCCTCGCTGCTGATCGCCGACGAGCCCACCACCGCCCTGGACGTCACCGTCCAGGCGCAGATCCTGGACCTCATCCGCGACCTCCAGGAGGAGTTCGGCTCCGCCGTCATCATCATCACCCACGACCTCGGGGTGGTCGCCGAGCTCGCCGACGACATCCTGGTCATGTACGGCGGCAAGTGCATCGAGCGCGGCCCCGCCGAGACCCTCTTCGACGCACCCGAACACCCCTACACCTGGGGTCTGTTGGGGTCGATGCCGCGCCTGGACCGGGAGCTGCAGGAGCGGCTCGTCCCGGTCAAGGGCACCCCGCCGAGCCTGATCAACGTGCCGTCGGGCTGCGCCTTCCACCCGCGCTGCCCGTACGCCGCCCTGACCGGCGGGCGCTCCACGAGCGAGCTCCCGGTGCTGACCGAGGCCGCGCCCGGCCACTACGCCGCCTGCCACCTGCCAGCCGACGAGCGGCACCGCATCTTCGCCGAAGAGATCGCGCCCCGGCTGTGAGCCCGGCCTCGTACCACCTTTCTGGAGAGAACCGATGACGGACACTCAGGCGACTCGGGCGGCGGCGCCCCGCACGCTGATGGACGGGGCGTCGCCGGCGCCCGCCTCCGACCGCGAGCCGCTGCTGAAGGTGACCGGCCTGACCCGGCACTTCCCGATCCACGGCGGACTGCTGCGGCGCCAGACCGGCGCGGTGCGGGCCGTCGACGGCATCGACTTCACGGTCAACGCCGGTGAGACGCTGGGCGTCGTCGGCGAGTCCGGCTGCGGCAAGTCGACCATGGGGCGGCTGGTCACCCGGCTCGACGAACCCACCGGCGGGACGGTCGAGTTCGAGGGCACCGACATCACCCACCTGGGCGTCGGCGCGATGCGGCCGTTGCGCCGCGACATCCAGATGATCTTCCAGGACCCGTACTCCTCGCTCAACCCGCGGCACACCGTCGGCACCATCGTCAGCGCGCCGTTCAAGCTCCAGGGCGTGCAGCCCGAGGGCGGGGTCAAGAAGGCCGTCCAGGACCTGCTGGAGCTCTGCGGGCTCAGCCCCGAGCACTACAACCGCTACCCGCACGAGTTCTCCGGCGGCCAGCGCCAGCGCATCGGCATCGCCCGGGCGCTCGCGCTCAAGCCGAAGATGATCGTCGCGGACGAGCCGGTCTCGGCGCTGGACGTGTCGATCCAGGCGCAGGTGGTCAACCTGCTGGACGACCTGCAGCAGGAGCTCGGCCTGACCTACCTGATCATCGCGCACGACCTCTCGGTGGTCCGGCACGTCTCGGACCGGGTGGCGGTGATGTACCTCGGCAAGATCGTCGAGATCGCCGACCGGGACTCGCTCTACCGCAGCCCGATGCACCCGTACACCAACGCCCTGATGTCGGCGGTTCCGGTGCCGGACCCGCGCCGGCGCCAGCGGGCCGGGCGCGAGCGGATCCTGCTCAAGGGCGACGTGCCCTCGCCGATCAACCCGCCCAGCGGCTGCCGGTTCCGGACCCGCTGCTGGAAGGCGCAGGAGGTGTGCGCCACCCAGGAGCCGCCGCTGACGGCGCTGAAGACCGGGCACCAGGTGGCGTGCCACTTCCCCGAGCGGAGCGAGGGGAACGATTAGGCACGGCCCCGAGCACAGCCCGGAGAACCGCGACGACGCCTCGTAGGACGTGCGAAAAGGCCGCCCGCCCCCTTCCGGGGGCGGGCGGCCTTTCGTCGTGGGCGTCAGCTGCGGCCGGTCGGGACGGGCTCCGCCTCCCGGGCTGGGGCGATCGGACGGGCGGGCAGCGGGTCAGCCGGGAAGCGACGGTTCAGCGCCCTGATCACCTTGCGGCCGAGGTTCTGGAACGGGATCTCGATCAGGCGGTAGCTGAGGTAGCTGAGCACGAACAGGGCGGCCATGAGACCGAAGAACTGCAGGCTGCGGTCCTGCCACGAGGTGAAGGGCTGGTGGCCCTCCAGCTTCCAGTTCATGAAGTGGATGAGCGGGTTGTGCAGCAGGTACACCGAGTAGCTGATCGATCCCGTCCAGGTCAGCCAGCGCGGGAAACGGCGGTGGCGCAGCAGCATGCCGATCGCGAAGACGACCCAGGCGGCCAGGTAGGCGAAGGAGAACGACTTCCAGGTCTCGGTCCAGGTCCGCCACAGGGCCTGGTCACGGTTGTACATGTAGCCGGACGCGACACCCGCCGTGAGCACGAAGGCGCAGCACAGGAGCGCCGGGAGTCGCTCGATCTGTCCGTGCTCCAGCCGGTACAGCACCGTGCCGGCGAACATCGTGGCGAAGATCATCAGGGTCTCGAAGGCGGTGGACCGGCTGTTCAGCAGGACCAGCACCAGACCGAGGCCACCCAGCATCACACCGCCCCGACGGGCGAGATCCGCCCTGCCGGTGAAGATGCACACCATCGCGGTGACCACGATGATCGCGGCGGCCAGCACCAGGTGCCGGGTGGCGGGCAGGCCGCCGGCCGTGAGCGTTCCGAGCGGCAGCCAAGCGCCCAGCACCAGCGCGGCGGCCGCGAAGCCCATCGCGATCGGGGCGCTCTGCCGGTGCCGGCCGGTGACGAACAGGGCCGTCACGAAGAAGTAGAAGAGCATCTCGTAGGAGAGCGTCCACATGACCCCGATGACGTTGGGGATGCCCATCAGGTCCTGGAACATCAGGCCGTTGCCCGCCAGCGAGAGCAGCGGGTGGTCGAACGCGAAGCCCTGGATCACTGAGTGGTTGCGGGGCAGGAGCACCAGGCTCAGCACCACGGTGACGATCACCACCGGGTAGATCCGGAAGTACCGGCCCGCCCAGAACGATCGCACATCCCCGCGCCGCTCCAGCGATGCCGGGATGATGTACCCGCTGACCAGGAAGAACAGCATGACGCCGAAGATGCCCGGGTCCCCGAAGTTTCGAGGACCCTTGTCGATGTGGAGCCAGTAGAACGGCAGCGCGAAGTGGTAGATCGCCACCGAGAGGGCGGCTATGCCGCGCAAGGCGTCGAGCCAGCCGAGCCTCGACGGGACGGCAGCGGCCTTGGCTCCGGTCACTGGGGCGCCCGAGCTGCGCTTGGTTGCACGTTCGATGAGCTTCACAGGCAGGAGGCTAGCGGAACGCGCGGGCACGGTTCCGGAGTGGGCGCCGGGGAGGACGCGGGGGAGGGCGGTCGAACGACTTGATGATCTTGCGATCGTCGCCACGTGGCTCGTTCGCGGGAGAGCACGGAAGCCCTGGGGAGCCCTGCCCGCGAGACATTATTGTGACCATATTCCCGGCGGGCGGGGCGCATCGGGTACACATGGACGGTGAGTTCGCAGATCTTCCCCTCCGACGTGCAGCAGTCGCTGGACCTCGTCGGCATATTCGTCTTCGCGCTCTCCGGAGCGCTGCTCGCCGTCCGCAAGAACATGGACATCTTCGGGATCTGTGTGCTGGCCGAGGTCACGGCCCTCGGCGGCGGGGTGATGCGCGACCTGGTGATCGGCGCGACGCCGGTGGCCGCCTTCACCAACCTCGGCTACTTCCTCACCCCGCTGGCCGCCGGGCTGGTGGTGTTCTTCCTGCACCCGGAGGTCGAGCGGATCAACCGGGCGGTACAGGCCCTGGACGCCCTCGGCCTCGGGCTGTTCTGCGTCACCGGTACGGCCAAGGCGCACGACTACGGGCTGGGCGCGGTCGCGGCCATCGCGCTCGGCATGGTGACCGCGGCCGGCGGCGGCGTGATCCGCGACGTACTGGCCGGGGAGATCCCCTCGCTGCTGCGTTGGGACCGGGAGATCTACGCCGTCCCGGCCCTGGCCGGCGCCGCCCTGGTGGCCGTGCTGATCGGCGCGAACCGGCTCACCGGAGTCACCGGCACCGCCGCCGCGCTCACCGCCTTCGGGCTGCGGATGCTCGCCCTGAAGTACGGCTGGCGCGCCCCGCGGGCCTGGCACCGCAACGGTTCTCGCACCAGCGAGGAGTAGGCGAGCCGCCGTACGCGAGCGAGATCGCCTCGGCCGTGCAGAGCAACTCCGGCAGCATCCGGGCCAGTTCGGCCGGCGGTACCCGGCTGGCCGGGGCGCTCAGCGCGCAGGCCGCGACCGTCCGGCCGCCGCTGCCCGCGACCGGCGCGGCCACGCAGGTCACCGGCTCCCGGTGCTCGGCCGACTCGGCCGCCCAGCCGCGCAGGCGCACCGCCGCCAGGTCGGGCGGCAGTTCCTCCTCGCGGGCGCCGTCCTCGGGCAGTCCGGCGAGCAGCACCCGGCCGACCGCCGTCCCGGTGACCGGGGCACGGCGTCCGATCCGGGGCGGGCGAGCCGACCAGGGCCCGGCCACCTCGTCCAGGTAGAGCACCTCGCCGTCGTGCAGCACGGCCAGTTGGACGGTGTAGCCGCAGCGCGCGTTGAGCGCGGCCAGGTAGGGCGCGGCCACCTGCCGGACGTCGAAGTCCTCCAGCGCGCGGTGGGCCAGCGAGAGCACCCGGCCGCCGATCCGGTAGTGCCGGTCGGGCTGGCGCCGGACGAAACCGTGCTCCTCCAGGGTGCGAAGCAGCCGCAGCGCGGTGGACTTGTGCACCCCGAGGCTGGCGGCGGCCTGCTCCAGCGAGAGCGGTCCGTCGCCGAGCGAGCCGAGCAGGGTCAGCGCGCGGTCGACCGACTGCGACATGACGCCCCCTGGAACCCGCTTGAGAAGTGTTCGTCAGGCTAACCGCTGGGCGGCGCAGTGGTACAAACCAGTCCCGGACACCGCGGTCCGGCCGACGCGCCGTCCGGTGGCCGGATCGGTGCGCAGGCCTGGATCACGGCACCGGGGTGCCCTCTACAATCTGATGGTTATGCCATACCTGGACCATGCGGCGACCACGCCGATGCTGCCCGAGGCGATCGCCGCGATGTCGGCGCACCTGGGGGTGGTCGGCAACGCCTCGTCCCTGCACGCGGCCGGCCGCCGGGCCCGCCGGGTGGTCGAGGAGGCCCGCGAGTCGCTGGCCGAGTCGCTGGGTGCCCGCCCGAGTGAGATCGTGCTCACCGGCGGCGGCACCGAGTCCGACAACCTGGCCGTCAAGGGCCTGTACTGGGCCCGCCGGGACGCCGAGCCGGCCCGCACCCGGGTGCTGTGCAGCCCGGTCGAGCACCACGCGGTGCTGGACGCGGTGCACTGGCTCTCCGAGCACGAGGGCGCCGACGTCGAGTACCTGCCGGTCGACCCGCTGGGCCGGGTGCACCCGGAGGCGCTGCGCGCGGCGATCGAGCGGGACCCGGCCTCGGTCGCGCTGGTCACCGTGATGTGGGCCAACAACGAGGTCGGCACCGTCCAGCCGGTGCGCGAACTCGCCGCCGTGGCCGCCGAGTACGGCATCCCGATGCACGCCGACGCGGTGCAGGCGCTCGGTCAGGTCCCGGTCTCCTTCGCCGAGTCGGGGCTCACCGCGCTCACCGTCACCGGGCACAAGATCGGCGGCCCGTTCGGCATCGGCGCGCTGCTGCTCTCCCGCGGCGCCACGCCCGTCCCGCTGCTGCACGGCGGCGGGCAGGAGCGCGACGTGCGCTCCGGCACCCTGGACGCTCCCGCCGCCGCCGGCTTCGCGGCCGCCGCGGCCTGGGCCGTCGAGCACCGGGCCGAGCACGCGGTCACCCTGGGCGCGCTGCGCGACGAGCTGGTGGCCGGGGTGCTGGCCGCCGTGCCGGACGCGGTACTCAACGGCGACCCGTCCGCCGAGGGCCGACTGCCCGCCAACGCCCACTTCTCCTTCCCCGGCTGCGAGGGCGACGCGCTGCTGATGCTGCTGGACGCCCAGGGCATCGAGTGCTCCACCGGCTCGGCCTGCTCGGCCGGGGTGCCGCAGCCCAGCCACGTGCTGCTGGCGATGGGCGTGGACCCGCTGCTGGCGCGCGCCTCGCTGCGGTTCTCGCTCGGCCACACCTCGGTGCGGGAGGACGTCGCGGCGCTGGTCGCGGCGATCGCCCCGGCCGTCCAGCGGGCGCGGAACGCGGGCCTGGCGTCGGTCCGGCGGTAGTCCTGTGCGGGGCCGGGCATGTTCGACGGCCCCGTACTCTTGTATTCACCATGACTGACTTCCCGGGTGCCCCGACCGCTCCGTCCACCGGCCGCCTGCGCGTACTCGCGGCGATGTCCGGTGGAGTCGACTCCGCCGTCGCCGCCGCCCGCGCCGTCGAAGCGGGCCACGAGGTGACCGGCGTCCACCTGGCGCTGTCGGCGAACCCGCAGTCCTTCCGTACGGGCGCGCGCGGCTGCTGCACCATCGAGGACTCCCGGGACGCCTGGCGGGCCGCCGATGTGATCGGCATCCCCTTCTACGTCTGGGACCTCGCCGAGCGCTTCCGCGAGGACGTGATCGACGACTTCGTCGCCGAGTACGCGGCCGGGCGGACGCCGAACCCGTGCCTGCGCTGCAACGAGAAGATCAAGTTCGCCGCGTTGCTGGACAAGGCGATCGCGCTGGGCTTCGACGCCGTCTGCACCGGCCACTACGCCCGCATCGTCGACCTGCCGGACGGTTCGCGCGAGCTGCACCGGGCGGTGGACGGCGCCAAGGACCAGTCGTACGTGCTGGGCGTGCTCGATGCTGACCAACTCGCCCACTCCCTCTTCCCGCTCGGTGACACCACCAAGGAGGAGATCCGGGCGGAGGCGGAGCGCCGGGGCCTGGCCGTGGCCAAGAAGCCCGACAGCCACGACATCTGCTTCATCGCCGACGGCGACACCCAGGGCTTCCTGGCCAAGCACCTCGGCACCGCCACCGGCGACATCCTCGACGTCGACGGCACCAAGCTCGGCGAGCACGACGGCGCCTACGGCTTCACCATCGGCCAGCGCAAGGGCCTGCGCATCGGCCGCCCGGCCGCCGACGGCAAGCCGCGGTACGTGCTGGACATCTCGCCGGTGGACAACACCGTCACCGTCGGCCCGGTCGAGGGCCTCGACGTCACGGCGCTGACCGCCATCCGCCCCCGCTGGTGCGGCACCGAGCCCCTGACCGAGGGCCGCTACACCGCCCAGCTCCGCGCCCACGGCGAGGAGGTGCCCGTCTCCGCCTCGGTGGTCGACGACACCCTCCACGTCCGCCTCGACACCCCGGCCCGCGGCATCGCCCCCGGCCAGGCGGTCGTGCTGTACGACGGCACCCGCGTCATCGGCTCCGCCACCATCGCCACCACCGAGCGCCCGGCGATCCACGCCTGACCGAGTTCGGTTTTCCGTTCGTGCCGCCGCTCCGGCGGCACGAACGGCACGTTGCGCCAGTCTGGCCGCCGATTCCGACGGACAAGCTGGAGGGACGCTCGTTCCCGGCATCCCTGGGGCGGTTCGGCGCGGGGCGGTTACGGGGCGAGCCGCTCGGCCATGAGCTGCGGGAAGATGGTCTTCCCGGCGCCGTTGGTGAAGAGCACCGAGTTGGCGTTGCTTCCGGTGTTCTGGAGGGCGTCGAGCTCGATCACGTCACCGACGTTCAGGTCGACGATCGTCGAGGTGTCCTGTGAGGCGTTGTTGGGGTCCGCGGCGCCCGCCTCGTCCTGGGAGACGAGGGCGCCGTTGACCAGGATGGACAGGTCGCGTACGGCGCTCGCGTTCGGGAGGAAGCTCCAGAAGAGCTTCCCCTGGAGGTAGTAGCGCCCGGGGGTGTGGACCACGAGGGTCGAGTTCGCCGGGTTGAACATCGCGTCCGTGTCGAACTCGGCCTGGGCGAAGGTGATCTTGGTTTGGGTGTTCGTCGGGATGATCTGCGGGCTGGTGGCGACGATCTTCGCGCCGACGTCGACCGGCCTGCAGTGTTCCTTCCCGTCCGGCCCGGAGGGGTCGGCGGCCGGACCGGAAGCCGTGGCGCTCTGCTCGATCGATTTGCAGGGGAATCCACCGGATGCCGCATGGTCCACCGGAGTGCCCGCCTGAGCCGCGCCCGCGGTGACCAGAACGGCCAACCCGGTTGCCGCGAGGAGAACGGGAATCCGCCGACGCATCGTGATACCAGCCATGTCGTGCATGTCCTTTCAGTGAAGCCGACAGGGGAAGCCCGGGGGCACCGTTTCCGCAGGGTGACCCGACAGGGCGTCAAGGACATGACTAGTCCGCCGCGGGGGAGCCCGCCATTGAGCGTTCGCCGCTCCGCTCACCCGGCCGGAGGACTTCCCGGAGCCCGGCCCGGTGCGTCTGACCTGGGGGATTGAGCGACGTCACGGTCCGGATGCCACCTGTCGCAAGTACGTACGACGGGTGGCGGCCAAACCGGGTGAGTGAGGGCGGTGGGGCGTGATAGACCAAGGGCACTATGAATATCTGCGTCTTCTGCTCCGCCCACTCGCTCGACGACCGCTACTCCGCCCCCGCCGCCGAGTTCGCCCGGCTCCTCGGGGAGGGCGGGCACACCCTGGTGTGGGGCGGCTCGAACGCCGGGCTGATGGGGCTGCTGGCCGACGAGGTGAAGGCGGCCGGCGGCCGACTGGTCGGCGTGCTGGTCGAGATGCTGAAGCACAAGGGCTACGTCGGCGCGGACGAGCTCGTCATGACCGCCGATCTGGCCGAGCGGAAGGCCGAGTTGGCGACCCGCGCGGACGCCGTCGTGGTGCTGGTGGGCGGGCTGGGGACCCTGGACGAGGTCGCCGAGGTGCTGGAGCTCAAGAAGCACGGGATGTTCGAGAAGCCGGTCGTCGTCCTGGACACCGAGGGCTTCTACTCGGGCCTGCGCACCCAGCTGGAGCGGATGGACGCCGAGGGCTTCCTGCCGCGGCCGCTCTCCGAGCTGATCAGCTTCGCCGACACGCCCGCCGAGGTGTTCGTGCAGCTCAAGGCCTGAGAGGATCGGGGGCATGGCTGCACATCTGATCACCGGCGCCGGTTCCGGCATCGGCGCCGTCCTGACCGAGAAGCTCGCCGAGCGGGGCGATGAGCTCTGGCTGCTGGCCCGCGACGCCCGTCGTGCCGCCGAGCTGCGGGAGCGCTTCCCCGGGGCGAGGACCCTGGTCGGCGACCTGGGTGACCCGGCGAAGCTGTCCTGGGCCTTCGGGCACCAGCAGCTGCCCGTCACGCTGGACTCGCTGCTGCACGTCGCGGGCGTGGTCGAGCTCGGGCCGGTCGGCGATCTGCCGGTGAAGGCCTGGCAGGAGACGCTCAACGTCAACCTGGTCGGCCCCGCCGAGCTGACCCGGCTGATGCTGCCCTCGCTCCGGCAGGCCAAGGGCCACGTGGTCTTCGTCAACTCCGGTGCGGGCCTCAACGCCCACGCCGAGTGGTCGGCGTACGCGGCCAGCAAGCACGGCCTCAAGGCGCTCGCCGACGCGCTGCGCCAGGAGGAGCACGCAGGCGGCGTCCGGGTCACCTCGGTCTACCCCGGCCGCACCGCCACCCCGATGCAGGCCAAGGTGCACCAGCAGGAGGGCAAGGACTACGACGCCGGCCGCTGGATCGAGCCGGAGTCCGTGGCCAAGGCGATCCTCGCCGCCCTGGACGCCTCCCGGGACGCCGAGATCACCGACATCAGCGTCCGCCCGGGGCAGTAGGCCACCGTGGTGCGGGCAGTCGGCCGGGCCGACCGCCCGCACCACGGAGTTCGAACACACTCCTGGAGACCATCCCGAACCAGGTCGTGGTCCCGGTGAAGGACGGCAAGGTCTCGCTCTACAACGCGAGCGGCGCCCCGCTGCACCTCGTGGTCGACGAGTTCGGCTACCAGGGGTACTGACCCCGGTCCCCAGCCGACGGCCCCGGTCCCGAGCCCCGTGCTCGGTACCGGGGCCGTTTGCATGAGTAGGCTCGGACGGGTGAGCACCCCACACCCCTTCCCCGACCTGCGCGGCGCCGCCACCGGCGTCGGCTCGCTGCCCGGCACCGACGCCCGCGAGGCCGCCAAGACCTCCACCGGGGCGCTGGAGCAGCTGCCGTTCCTGCCCGAGCTGCCCGCGCGCGGCCCGGGCGCCGACATGATCGGCCGCAGCGCCGGCCTGCTGGTCGAGCTGTTCGCGCAGACCGAGCCCAGCGGCTGGCGCTTCGCCGACCGCCCCGGCCGGGACACCCGGCGCGCCCACTCCTGGCTCCGCGAGGACCTGGACGCGCTGGAGGAGTTCACCCAGGGCTACCGGGGTGCGCTCAAGGTCCAGGCCGTCGGCCCGTGGACGCTGGCGGCGAGCATCGAGCTCAAGCACGGCGAGAAGGCGCTCTCGGACCACGGCGCCTGCCGGGACATCGCCGGCTCGCTCACCGAGGGACTGCGCCGCCACCTCGCGGAGGTCCGCAAGCGCGTCCCCGGCGCACAACTGGTCCTCCAGCTTGACGAGCCCTCACTGCCCGCCGTCCTCGCGGGCGAGGTGAAGACCGCCAGCGGCTTCCAGCGGCTGCGTGCCGTCGACCGGCAGATCGCCGAGGAGGTGCTGCGGGAGCTGATCCGCGGCCTGGACGCGCCCGTGGTCGTGCACAGCTGCGCCCCGGACGTCCCGATCCCGCTGCTGCGCCGCGCCGGAGTCGCCGGCATCTCGCTGGACTTCTCGCTGCTGACCGAGCGCTCGGACGACGACCTCGGCGAGGCCGTCGAGGAGGGCACGATGATCCTCGCGGGTGTCGTCCCCTCCACTGACCAGGCGGTGTCGGACCCGGCCGGTAGTGTCCAGGGTGTCAGGACCTTGTGGCGCAGGCTCGGGTTCGCCCCGGAGCTGCTGGGCCGTCGCGTGCTGGTGACGCCGACCTGCGGGCTGGCCGGGGCCTCCCCGGGGTACGCGCGCAAGGCGCTGTCGCTCGCCGAGCGGGCGGCGCGGAGCCTGGTGGACAACCCGGAATGAGAACGTAGGAGGGCTTGCGGTGACGGCTGTCGAGGGCTGGGAGGACGTCCCGGCGGAGGTGCGCAGGCGGCACGCCGAGCTGGCGGGGGAGATCACCGACCACCGCGCCCGGTACTACGAGCAGGACGCGCCGATCGTCAGTGACGCCGAGTTCGACGGGCTGATGCGCGAGCTGGAGGGGATCGAGGCCGAGCACCCGGCCCTGATCACCCCGGACTCGCCGACGCAGAAGGTCGGCGGCGCGGCCGTCGGGCTGTTCGCCGAGGTCGAGCACCGCGAGCGGCTGCTCAGCCTGGACAACGCGATGGACGACGCGGAGCTCGCGGCCTGGGCCGAGCGGGTCGCCACCGAGCTGCACGGCATCGATTACCACTACCTGTGCGAGCTCAAGGTGGACGGCCTGGCCGTCAACCTCACCTACGAGAAAGGCCAGTTGGTGCAGGCGGCGACCCGCGGCGACGGCCGGGTCGGCGAGGATATCACCGCCAACGTCCGCACCATCAAGGAGATCCCGCACCGGCTCAAGGGCGACGACATCCCCGAGCTGGTCGAGATCCGCGGCGAGGTCTACTTCCCGACCGAGGCCTTCGAGGCGCTCAACGCCTCCTTCGCGGAGGAGAACGAGCGCCGCCGGCAGGAGAACGAGGAGCGCGCCAAGGAGGGCAAGCGGCCCCGCGCGATGATCCGGCTGTTCATGAACCCCCGCAACGCCGCCGCCGGTTCGCTGCGCCAGAAGGACCCGCACATCACCGCCTCCCGCCCGCTGCACATGGTGGTGCACGGCATCGGCGCCCGGGTCGGCTTCGACATCGACAACCAGTCGCACGCGTACCAGCTGCTGCACGACTGGGGTCTGCCGACCGCCCGGCACAACAAGGTGGTCGGGACCCTCGCCGAAGTGCGGGCCTTCATCAAGCACTTCGGTGAGCAGCGGCACTCGGTCGAGCACGAGATCGACGGCGTGGTCGTCAAGGTGGACGAGATCGCCCTGCAGGGCCGGCTCGGTGCCACCTCCAAGTCCCCGCGCTGGGCGATCGCCTGGAAGTACCCGCCGGAGGAGGTCACCGGCAAGCTGGCCGAGATCCGCGTGGGCATCGGCCGTACCGGCCGGGCCACCCCGTTCGCGGTGCTGGCCGAACCGGTGAAGGTGGCCGGCTCGATGGTGCAGTACGCGACGCTGCACAACCAGGAGATCGTCAAGGCCAAGGACGTGCTGCTCGGCGACACCGTCGTGCTGCGCAAGGCCGGTGACGTCATCCCGGAGATCCTCGGCCCGGTCTACGACCTGCGGGACGGCACCGAGCAGGCCTTCGTGATGCCCTCGCACTGCCCGGAGTGCGACAGCGAGCTGCGTCCGATGTCCGAGGGGGACATCGATCTGCGCTGCCCCAACGCCGAGTTCTGCCCGGCCCAGATCCGTGAGCGGATCGCCTTCCTCGGCGGGCGGCAGTGCCTGGACATCGAAGGGCTCGGCTACGTCGCGGCCACCGCGCTGACCCAGCCGCTGGAACCGGCCGAGGCACCGGTGCGGAACGAGGCGGACATCTTCCGCCTGACGCCGGAGAAGCTGCTGCCGATCAAGGTGCTGGTCCGGGACCCGAAAACGGGCATGCCGAAGCTCGACGACAGGACCGGGAAGGAGAAGGAGGTCTTCTTCTTCGCCACCACCAAGGGCGAGCCGAAGAAGTCGCTGCAGACCCTGATCGACAACCTGGAGTCGGCGAAGGAGCGTCCGCTCTGGCGGTTCGTCAACGGCCTCTCGATCCGGCACGTCGGCCCGGTCGCCGCGCAGGCGCTCGCCCGGGAGTTCCGCGATCTGGAGAAGATCTTCGAGGCGACCGAGGAGCAGCTGGCGGCCGTCGAGGGCGTCGGTCCGACCATCGCCCGCTCGATCAAGGAGTGGTACGGGGAGGAGTGGCACCAGCGGATCCTGGAGAACTGGAAGCGGGACGGGGTCCGCTTCGCCGAGGAGGCCGCGGAGGAGGTCGGCGAGCGCCCGCTGGAGGGCCTGACGGTGGTCGTCACCGGCACCCTGGCCGGGCACACCCGGGACGGCGCCAAGGAGGCGCTGACCTCACGCGGAGCGAAGGTAACCGGCTCGGTTTCGAAGAAGACCGATTTTGTGGTGGCCGGTGACAACCCGGGGTCCAAGTACGACAAAGCCGTTCAGTTCGGCCTGCCGGTCCTGGACGACGCGGGCTTCGCCGTGCTGCTCGCCGACGGTCCGTCGGCCGCCCGCGCCCACCTGGGACTTCCGGAGGCGGAGGAGGCCGCCGAGCCGCAGGAGGCGCCCGCCGAGGGCTGATTCGAGGCCGCCCCGAGCGGCTGGTGCCGTGATCCGTGTTGTTATCGTCCTGATGCGGCGTCACCGGGTGTCGTTCAGTGACAGCGGGCATTGTGTCACTTGTGCGACACCCGGGCGCGGTGGCGCGTTTCCGGTTGTCCGAAAGTCTGCCCACCGGGTGGGCCCCGGCATACCCTGGAGCGCAACAGAGTGTCAGCAGGGGTGGGGGCACCGGCTGAGCCGGTGCTCCTCGGGGTCGCTCCATGCCCGGCAGCTGTCGGTACCGGCACGGTGCCTCACCGTAAGGCGGCCTGACGGGGGCGGGCCCGACGGAGGACAGGGCTTATGGATCGTACGACCGGCGGCGCGCCCACACGCCCGCCGCAGGGGGTGGCGGGTGCGGTCCTGCTGCTCGGCGTGCTGCTGGCCGGAGCCGCGCCGCTCATCCCGCTGGCCGTCCTGGTCTACCGGTACGAACCCGAACTGCTGCCGCTGTTCGCGGTGCCGCTGGCGGTGCTGGTGGCCGCCTGGCGGATCGCCCGGGACCGCGCCCGCGACCAGCTGACCGACCCGCTGACGGACCTGCCCAACCGTCAGGCCCTGCTGCTGGCCGCCCAGGAGGCGATCGCCGAACGCGAGGAGGGCTACAGCGTCGGTCTCATCCTGCTTGATCTCGATCGATTCCGATCACTCAACGACACACTAGGACATACGGCCGGTGACCGGCTGCTGGTTCACATCGCCCGTCGACTCCACCGGGCGCTGCGCTCCGGCGGCACGGCCGGCAGCGCCACCCGGGAGTCCATCGACGACGTCTTCGTCGGCCTGCCCCGGCACTACCGGCGCGGCCGCCCGATGGTGGCCCGGATGGGCGGCGACGAGTTCGCCGTGCTGCTGCCCGGCATCAACTGTCCGGACAGCCTGGAGCGGGTCGCCAAGGCGCTGATCGCCGAACTCGCCGCGCCGATCCGGCTCGACGGGCTGCTGCTGGTGCTGGAGGCCAGCGCCGGCGTCTGCGTCTACCCGCAGAACGCCCAGGACGCCGAGTCGCTGCTGCGCCGCGCCGACGTGGCGATGGGCCACGCCCAGCGCGAGTGCAGCGGCGTCGCCCAGTACGACGAGACCCAGGACGCCGACACCCCGTACCGGATCGGCCTGCTCGGGGACCTGCGCCGGGCCCTGGAGGCCGGTGAGGTGCAGCTGCACTACCAGCCGAAGGTGGCCTTCGACGGCCGGGTGGTCGGCCTGGAGGCGCTGCTGCGCTGGGAGCGGCCCGGGCAGGGGAGGGTCTCGCCGGACGAGTTCGTCGGGCTCGCCGAGTCCAGCGGCCTGATGCCCCGGCTCACCGACTACGTGCTGGAGGCGGCGGTCGGCCAGCTCGCCTACTGGCGCGACCTGGGCCTGCAGGTGCAGGTCGCGGTCAACGTCTCGCCGCGCGACGTGCTCAACCCCGGCTTCGCCCAGCGTGTCGCCGGGCACCTGGTCCGCCACCAGGTGCCGGCCCACGCGCTCCAGCTGGAGATCACCGAGCGACTGCTGCTGGACGACTCCCGGCGGGCCGCCGAAACCCTGGCCGAGCTGCGCGGCTACGGCGTCGGGATGTCCCTGGACGACTTCGGCACCGGCCACTCCTCGCTGGTGCGGCTGCGCAGCCTGCCGGTCGGCGAGCTGAAGATCGACCGCTCCTTCGTCTCCCGGATGGTCGCCGACGACCACGACGCGGCGGTGGTGCGCTGCTCGGTGGAGCTCGCCCACTCGCTCGGTCTGACCGTGGTGGCCGAGGGCGTCGAGGACGACGAGACCTGGGAGCGGCTGCACCGCATGGGCGTGGACGCCGTCCAGGGCTGGCTGGTGTCGGCCGCGCTGCCCGCCGAGCAGGCCACCGCCTGGCTGCGGGTGCACCGCACCACCTCCGCCCCGACGGTGGAGCGGCTGGGCGCCCCGCCGCAGCTCCCGTCGATCATCAAGCCGCTCTCCCAGCCGCTCTCCCAGCCCACCGCGCTCCCCCCGGTGCTGCCGCCGGCGCTCCCGCCCGTGCTGCCCCCGCCCGTGCTGCCCCCGGCCGTCCGGGCCGTGCCGTGCAGCCAGCCGATGCAGGCCGCGCAGCTGGAGATCAAGGCGCCCGGCAACCAGAGTTGGGCCCGCACCAGGCCCCAGTAGGAGTTCCCCGGGGCGGCGCGCTGCCCGCAGTAACGGGGGGGACGCCTCTACTCGTTGGCCGGTGGCCGGGCCGGGCCCCATAGGATGGGGTCCAAAGACCACGAGGACGGAGCGCCGAACCCGGCTGCTCCTGCCCGGGCCCGGCGCCGCCGCAGGCATCGCCGGGTCTCACCAGAACTCACCCTGAGGATCGCTGCATGCCTGGCATCACGCGCGAGGAGGTCGCCCACCTCGCCCGGCTGTCGCGTCTTGAGCTGAAGCCCGAAGAGCTGGACCACTTCGCCGAGCAGCTCGACGTGATCATCGGCGCGGTCGCCCGCGTTTCCGAGGTCGCCGGACAGGACGTCCCGCCGACCTCCCACCCGCTGCCGCTGACCAACGTCATGCGCGCGGACGAGGTGCGGCCGTCGCTCACCCCGGAGCAGGCGCTGTCCGGCGCCCCCGCCGCCGAGGAGCAGCGTTTCCGTGTGCCGCAGATCCTCGGGGAGGACTGACCGAGATGACCGACCTGATCCGTACTCCCATCATCAAGTGGGACGCCGCCGAGACCGCGGCCGCCATCGCCAAGGGCGAGGTCTCCGCCGTCGAGGTCGCCCAGGCGCACCTGGACCGCATCGAGGCCGTCGACAAGAAGGTCAACGCCTTCCTGCACGTCGACACCGAGGGCGCGCTGAACGCCGCCAAGGCCGTCGACGAGAAGCGCGCCAAGGGCGAGGAGCTGGGCCCGCTGGCCGGTGTCCCGCTGGCGCTGAAGGACGTCTTCACCACCAAGGGCATCCCGACCACCTGCGGCTCGAAGATGCTCGAGGGCTGGATCCCGCCGTACGACGCCACCCTGACCAGCCGCCTCAAGGACGCCGGCGTCGTCATCCTGGGCAAGACCAACATGGACGAGTTCGCGATGGGCTCCTCCACCGAGAACTCCGCCTACGGCCCGACCGGCAACCCGTGGGACCTCACCCGCATCCCCGGTGGCTCCGGCGGCGGTTCGGCCGCCGCGCTGGCCGCCTTCGAGGCCCCGCTGGCGATCGGCACCGACACCGGCGGCTCGATCCGCCAGCCCGGCGCCGTCACCGGCACCGTCGGCGTCAAGCCGACCTACGGCTCGGTGTCCCGCTACGGCCTGGTCGCCTTCTCCAGCAGCCTGGACCAGGGCGGTCCGTGCGCCCGCACCGTGCTGGACGCGGCCCTGCTGCACGAGGCCATCGCCGGGCACGACCCGCTGGACTCCACCTCGATCGACGCGCCGGTCCCGGCCGTGGTCGAGGCCGCGAAGATGCGCGACGTCCGCGGCATGCGGATCGGCGTGGTCAAGGAGTTCGCCGGCGAGGGCTACCAGGCCGGCGTCATGCAGCGCTTCAACGAGTCGGTGGAGCTGCTGCGCGAGCTGGGCGCCGAGGTCGTCGAGGTCTCCTGCCCGTCCTTCACCCTGGCGCTGCCGGCCTACTACCTGATCGCGCCGTCGGAGTGCTCCTCCAACCTGGCCCGCTTCGACGCGATGCGCTACGGCCTGCGGGTCGGCGACGACGGCTCGCGCTCCGCCGAGGACGTCACCGCGCTGACCCGCGAGGCCGGCTTCGGCGACGAGGTCAAGCGCCGCATCATCCTGGGCACCTACGCCCTCTCCTCGGGCTACTACGACGCCTACTACGGCTCGGCCCAGAAGGTCCGCACGCTCATCTCGCGGGACTTCGACGCGGCCTTCGCCGGGGTGGACGTGCTGGTCTCGCCGACCACGCCGACCACCGCCTTCCCGATCGGCGAGCGCGCCGACGACCCGATGGCGATGTACCTGGCCGACCTGTGCACGATTCCGTCGAACCTGGCGGGCAACGCGGCGATGTCGCTGCCGGTCGGCCTGGCCTCGGAGGACAATCTCCCGGTCGGCCTGCAGATCATCGCACCCGCGATGGCGGACGACCGCCTGTACCGCGTGGGCGGCGCCGTTGAGGCCGCACTCAACGACAAGTGGGGGCACACCCTGCTGGAGGAGGTACCGGCACTGTGAGCAAGATCGAGAAGGCCAAGGGCTTCAAGCACAGCAAGCCCGGCCTTTGGCTGTCCATCGGCACCAGCGCGTTCGGTGCGATCTCCGTGGTCAAGGACGTCCGCAAGGCCCGCGAGGAGAGCGACACCCTCAAGCTGGTCAACGCCCTGATCGGCGCCGCCGCGCTGGTCACCGGCACCGCCCTGCTGGTGCGCGAGCTGCGTCAGCTGGGCTCCGACGACGTGCTGCTGGGCTGAGCTGAGCGCTCAGGGCGTGTCCTGTGGGTTCGGCGGACCCGGCGAGGACCCGCGGGACACGCCCTAGCCCGGCCCCGCGCCACGCGGCGGCCGGGCCCGTACCTCCCAAGCTTCAAGTGAGAAGGGACGCTGTGAGCGTCATGAACCTGGTCTCCTACGAGGACGCTCTCGCGTCGTACGACCCGGTGATGGGCCTTGAGGTCCACGTCGAGCTCGGCACCAAGACCAAGATGTTCTGCGGTTGCTCGACCGAGCTGGGCGCCGAGCCGAACAGCCAGACCTGTCCGACCTGCCTGGGCCTGCCGGGCTCGCTGCCGGTGGTCAACGCGGTGGGCGTGGAGTCGGCCGTCAAGATCGGCCTGGCGCTGAACTGCGAGATCGCCGAGTGGTGCCGGTTCGCGCGGAAGAACTACTTCTACCCGGACATGCCCAAGAACTTCCAGACCTCGCAGTACGACGAGCCGATCGCCTTCAACGGCTACCTCGACGTACAGCTGGAGGACGGTTCGACCTTCCGCGTGGAGATCGAGCGCGCCCACATGGAGGAGGACACCGGCAAGTCCAGCCACGTCGGTGGCGCGACCGGCCGCATCCACGGCGCCACCCACTCGCTGCTCGACTACAACCGCGCCGGCATCCCGCTGATCGAGATCGTCACCAAGCCGATCACCGGCGCGGGTGAGCGCGCCCCCGAGGTCGCCAAGGCGTACGTCGCCGAGCTGCGCGAGGTCATCCGCTCCCTGGGCGTCTCCGAGGCCCGGATGGACAAGGGCCAGATGCGCTGCGACGTCAACCTGTCGCTGCGCCCGAACGGCACCGAGACGTTCGGCACCCGCTCGGAGACCAAGAACGTCAACTCGCTGCGCAGCGTGGAGCGGGCCGCCCGGTTCGAGATCCAGCGGCACGCGACCGTGCTGACCGACGGCGGCACCATCATCCAGGAGACCCGCCACTTCCACGAGGACAACGGCACCACCACCTCGGGCCGGATCAAGGACAACGCCGAGGACTACCGCTACTTCCCCGAGCCGGACCTGGTGCCGGTGGCCCCCTCCCGCGAGTGGGTCGAGGAGCTGCGGGCCGCCCTGCCCGAGCTGCCGCGGGTGCGCCGCGCCCGGCTGCAGGCCGAGTGGGGCCTGTCCGACAAGGACATGCAGTCGGTGCTCAACGCCGGTGCGGTGGAGCCGATCCAGGAGACCATCGCGGCCGGTGCGCCGGCCGACCAGGCCCGCAAGTGGTGGATGGGCGAGCTGGCCCGCCGCGCCAACGAGACCGGCACCGAGCTGACCGAGCAGCCGATCACCCCGGCGCAGGTCGCCCGGGTCGCCGCGCTGGTCGCCGAGGGCAAGCTGAACGACAAGCTGGCCCGCCAGGTCATCGAGGCCGTGCTGGCCGGCGAGGGCGAGCCGGACGAGGTCGTCGAGAAGCGAGGCCTGGCCGTGGTCTCGGACGACTCCGCGCTGGGCGCCGCCGTGGACCAGGCCATCGCCGAGAACGAGGCGATCGCCGCCAAGATCCGCGACGGCAAGGTCCAGGCCGTGGGCGCGCTGGTCGGCGCGGTCATGAAGGCCACCCGCGGCCAGGCGGACGCCGCCCGCGTGAAGGACTTGATCCTGGAGCGGCTTGCCGTCGAAGGACAGTAGGACCAGCCTGGAGAAGCTGGGCGTCTCCGCCTGAGAAGCCTTGGAGACCTAGGCTGTCAACCCCACCTTCCTAAGGCCTCTAAGGCGTCTAAGGCTCTCTAAGTAAGGCCTAAGGCCCCGTCTCACCTATGTATCTAGGTGAGACGGGGCCTTAAACCTTTTTCGGAGCCCGATCTAAGGCATCCCCGTCCCAAAACATCGGGCACGCTCCCGATGTGGCACCCCCGCCTGGGAGAGGAAGCTCTTACTCGTCAGGGAAACGCAGTGAAACCCAGAAGGGGAACCCGAAGTGATCGAGTACGAGCTCATCCAGCAGCAGGCCCACGAGCTTGAGGTCCGCGCCGAGCACGAGCGCCTGGTGCGCGAGGCCAAGGAGGCGCGACGTCTGCGCCGCCGTCCGGTCGCCGCCCGCTTCCAGCGGCGCCCCGTGCGTCAGCCCGAATGCTGACGGTCCGGCACCACGACGGTGCCGAGGGAGTCCCGGAGGGGGAGGCGCCGCAGGAGAGCGCCTCCCCCTCCGGGCGTTCGGCCGGGCGTTCGCCGGGGGAGATAACCCCTCCTCCCGCCACCACCGGCTATGGCATGCTCGCCTCCATGCAGCAGATATCGGTCAGTCCCGTCTTCGTCGGCCGCGGCAGCGAGATCACCGAACTGACCGACGCGCTGCGCCGTGCGGGCACCGGCAGCCCGCAAGCCGTCCTGGTCGGCGGCGAGGCCGGCGTCGGCAAGACGCGGCTGCTGGAGGAGTTCCTGCAGCGGGCCGGCGACCGGGGAGCGGTCATCACGCTCGGCAGCTGTCTGGAAGTCGGTGCCGAGGGCCTGCCGTACGCCCCGCTGGCCGCCGCGCTGCGCCGGCTGCACCGCTCGCTGGGTGCCGAGCTGGAGGCCGCCGCGGCCGGCAGCGAGGGGCACCTCGCCCGGCTGCTCTCCGAGTTCGGCGAGGTGGACGGCGAACCCAACGACGAGTACGGCCGGGCCCGGCTGTTCGAGCACACCGCGAGGCTGTTCGAGCGGCTCGGCGCGGAGCGTACCCTCGTCCTCGCCGTCGAGGACCTGCACTGGTCCGACCGCTCCACCCGCGAACTGCTGGCCTTCCTGGTGCGCACCCTGCACCGCTCCCGGGTGCTGCTGGTCGCCACCTACCGCACCGACGACCTGCACCGCCGGCACCCGCTGCGCCCCTTCCTGGCCGAGCTCGAACGGCTGCGCACCGTCCAGCGGCTGGAGCTGGCCCGGTTCGGCCGCCGGGAGGTCGCCGCCCAGCTGGCCGGCATCCTCGGCACCGCCGCCCCCGACCGCCAGCTGGTGGACCGCATCCACCGCCGTTCGGAGGGGAACCCGTTCTTCGTCGAGGAGTTGGCCACCGCCTTCCAGGACGGTTGCGGCGCCGGGCTGACCGACTCGCTGCGGGACATGCTGCTGGTCCGGGTCGAGGGCCTGGACGAGGAGGCCCAGCGGGTGGTGCGGATCGCCGCCGAGGGCGGCTCGCACGTCGAACACGCCCTGCTGGCCGCCGTCCTGGACGACGACGAGGAGGCGCTGATCGAGGCGCTGCGGGCGGCCGTCGGCGCCAACATCCTGCGCCCCGACACCGAGGGCGAGGGCTACCGCTTCCGGCACGCGCTGGTCCGCGAGGCGGTCTCGGACGACCTGCTGCCCGGCGAACGGCACCGGATCAACCGCAAGTTCGCGCTCGCCGTGGAGGCCCAGCCGCACCTCGTCCCCGCTGACGCGCTGCCCGCCCGGCTGGCCAACTACTGGTACCAGGCGCACGACCCGGCCCGCGCCCTGCCGACCGCCCTGGACGCCGCCCGCGCCGCCCGCCGCCGCAACGCCTTCGCCGAGCAGCTCGGCCTGCTGGAACGGGCCCTGGAGCTGTGGGACATGGTCTCCGAGGAGGTGCTGGCGCACACCCTGCGCCCCTACGACTGGGCCGAGACCTACCCGCCCGGCGCCTGCGACCACAGCCCCGCCGACGCGGACTGCGACCGGATCCAGCTGGAGGACGTGCTGGCCGAGGCGGTGGTCGCGGCCCGGCGCTGCGGCGACCGCGAGCGCGGCCTGAGCCTGGCCAAGCGCGGCATCCGGCTGGTCGACGAGACCGAGCACCCGGTGCGCTCGGCCTGGTTCCGGATCAACCGGGCCCGGATGCTGGGCAATCTGCGCCGCTCCGGGGACGACGAGGAGATCGCCCGCGCGTACGCGCTGGTCGACCACCTGCCGCCGTCCGCCGTGCAGGCCGAGGTGTTCGCGCTGGCCGCCGGGACGGCGATGCTCAAGCAGGCCGGCCCCGAGCACATCGAGCTGGCCGAGCGGGCGATCCGGATCGCCCAGCAGGTCGGTGCCCACTCGGTCGAGGTGCACGCCCGGATGACCCTCGGCGGCCTGCGCCACGACGTGCAGGGCGACGCCGACGGCGGGCTGGCCGAGCTGGTCGGGGCGGTCGACGCGGCCCGCCGGCTGGGCGTGCCGGACCTGCTGCTGCGCGGCATCAACAACCTGGCCAGCGTGCAGCGCGGGCTGGGTCGGGCCGAGGAGGCCGTCCGGCTGGCCCGGGAGGGCCTGGACTTCGCCGACGGCAACGGCCTGCTGCGCAACATCGGCACCATCCTGACCGGCAACCTGGTCGAGGCGCTGCTCGACCTCGGGCGGATCCAGGAGGCCGACGAGGTGCTCGCGGCCTGCGAGCTGACCAGCCTGAGCGGCACCCACGCCGAGTTCCTGGACCGGATGCGCGGCGAACTCGCCCTGCTGGCGGGGGACCTGCCCACTGCCGCGACCATGCTGGCGCAGGCCCGGGCGGCCAACCGGATCGGCCAGATCCAGCACAGCGTGCCGATCAGCCGACTGGCGATGCGCGTCGCGGCGTGCGGCGGGCGGCCGCTGGAGGCCCGGGCCGAACTGCTCGCCGCGCTCGCCGAGGACGGCCGGATCGGCCACGAGTCCGACGTCTACCCGCTGCTGGTGGAGGCCGCCGGGATGGAGGCGGACACCCGCGGGCTGCCGGAGGCCGAGGCGGGCCGGGCCGAGGCGCTGGCCGCGATCGCCGCGGCGGCCGCCGAACTGCGCCCCCGGGCACCGCTGCACCTGGGCTGGGCCCGGCTGCTGGAGGCCGAACTGGCCCGCGCCCAAGCCGCCGACACACCCGGACAGTGGGCCGAAGCGGTCACCGCGCTGCGGGCGGTCGGCCTGCCGTACCCGCTGGCGCTCGCCCTGCTGCGCGGCGGCGAGGCCGAGGTGCAGGCAGGCCGGCGCGAGGCGGCGACCGAACTGCTGCGCGAGGCGTCCGAACTGGCGGCCGCCCGGGGTGACCGGCTGCTGGGGGCGCAGATCGGCGCCCTGGCCGAGCGGGCCGGGCTGAACCTGGCCCCGGCCGGCCGCCCGGCCGCCGAGGCCGCGCCGACCGGGGCCCCGGGGGACTCCTTCGGCCTCACCCCCCGTGAGCGGGACGTGCTCCGGTTGCTCGCGCGCGGCTGGACCAATCGTCAGATCGCCGAGGAGCTGTACATCTCTCCGAAGACCGCAAGCGTGCACGTGTCCAACATCCTGGGCAAGCTCGGGGTCGGCGGTCGCGGCGAGGCCGCCGCGCTGGCCCACCGACTGCGGCTGTTCCCCGAGGACCTGGCCCCCGTGGGCCGCTGAAACCCCAGGTCGCCGACCGTTCCCGGACGGTCGGCGACCTGGGCCTGTCCCTTGGGTCCTGGCGGACCCGGCAAGGACCCGAGAGACAGGCCCGCTGGCTGGGTACGGCGGGTGGGCGCCGTCGCGTGCTCCCGTGCGCGCCGCGTGAGCCCCTGCCCGCGCGCCGCCGCCAACCGGGCCGATCCGTCGGAACCGGGTGCATTCACCCACCCTTCGGCCATTACTCTAAGTTGAGTGTGCGTGTCATTGAGTGACGAAATTGGTGTAGGGTCCCGATCGGGAGCATCGGTGCGGTGCGGCGACCGGAAGGCCGCCCACCTCCTGGGTCGCCGTTCTGACGGGGCGCCAGGCCACCGCGTACGGCCGAGAGGTGCGCGGCCGGTGGCCCGTGGCCGGGGCGCCAGGCCCCGGGCCGGAGGGGGAGAGGTCGAGTGAGCTCCACCGATACGGTGCTGCCCGGAGCTGGACGGCCGGAGGTGCCACCCGCCGACACGTCCGCCGTCGACCTGCCGGCGCCCGCCCGGCGCGGCCCGATGCGCCGGCTGCTGGAGAGCCGCGCGCTGCCCGGCCTCGCCCTGGGCGGGCTCTGCCTGGCCTATGCGTCGGGCGCCGCCGCCGGCTGGGGGTCAGGTCAACTCTCCATCTTCATGGGCGACTTCGGCCTGGCAGCAGCCGCTCTCGCGGCCGCGCTGTCCTGCCTGGTCTACGGCTGCACGGTCGGCGGGCACGCCCGCCCGGCCTGGCTGCTGTTCGGCCTCTCCTCGCTCATGGTCGCCTTCGGCAACGGAACCTGGGGCTGGTACGAGCTGGTCGTGCGCACCCCGCTGCCGCGCGAATCGCTCGCCGAGTACGCCTTCCTGCTGTTCGCCCCGCTCGCCATCACCGGCGTCCTGGTGCTCGCCCAGCGCCCCCGCTCGGCGGCCGGCTGGCTCTGCCTGCTGCTGGATGGCTGGCTGATCGCCGGCTCGCTGTTCACCCTCAGCTGGAGCCTGGCGCTCGGCCGGATCGCGGCCGGCGAGGACGGCTCCCCGCTGTGCATCGCCCTCCACCTGGCCTACCCGGTGCTGGACATCCTGCTGGTCAGCCTGGTGGTGGGGCTGCGCTTCGGCGGCCGGGACGGCAACCGGGCGGCCGTGCACACCGCGATGCTGGCACTCGCCATCACCGTGTCGTGCGACGCCCTGTTCACCTCCCCGGAGCTGCGCAGCCACTACCACTCCGGCGAACTGCTGGACGCCGGCTGGTTCTCCGGCAGCCTGCTGCTGGCATGGGCGCCGTGGTCCCCGCGCTGGCGCCGTCCGCTGCGCGAGCACCCCTCGGCCGGGGGCCTGCCGCGCCGTCGGGTGGCCACCACCTTCAGCGCGCTCACCCCGTACGCGGCCGCCGCCGTGTGCATCGCCGGAATCCTCTACAACGCCCTCGGCGGACGCCCGTTGGACCGGGTGGTGGCCGCGGCCGCCTGCACCGTCGGGCTGGCACTGATCCTCAGGCAAGGCGTGATGCTGCTCGACAACCTGTCGCTGGCCCAGGAACTCGGCCACAAGGAGGCGCACTTCCGTTCCCTGGTGCAGGGCTCCAGCGACGTCATCATGATCGCCGGGGCCAGCGGTGTGCTCTCGTACGTCTCCCCGGCCGCGCTCGGCGTCTACGGGCGGGACCCGGAGGAGCTGGTCGGCGGCAACCTGCTGGACCTGGTCCACCCCGAGGACGTGGACCGGGTGCTCTCCGAGGTCCGCCGCTACCTCGCGCGGGTGCGGCTCACCGCCCACCGCACCCCGGGCACCGCCGAGCTCTCGGCCCGGGTGGAGTGCCGGATCAGCTCCGGCGCCGGGGAGTGGCTGCACGTCGAGTCGACGGTCAGCCGGCACCGCGACGGCCTGCTGCTCAACAGTCGGGACGTCACCGAACGCGTCATGCTCCAGGCCCAGTTGCAGCACAACGCCTTCCACGACCCGCTCACCGACCTGCCCAACCGGGCACTGTTCACCCAGCGGCTGCGCGGCGCCCTCGGCACCCGCGGCCAACAGAGCGGGACGGGCGCCGGGATCGCGGTGCTCTTCCTCGACCTGGACGGCTTCAAAGCGGTCAACGACTCCGTCGGCCACCAGGTCGGCGACGAGCTGCTGGTGCAGGCCGCCCGCCGGCTGCAGGGCGCGGTGCGCTGCGGGGACACCGTCGCCCGGTTCGGTGGCGACGAGTTCGCCGCGCTGGTCTGCGGCCCGCTCGGCCGGCTGCAGGTCCAGGAGCTGGCCGAACGGCTGCGGGTCGCGCTCTCCGAGCCGTACTGGATCGGCGGCGCCGAACTCGGCGTCGCCGCCAGCATCGGCATCGCCTTCGGCACCCCCGAGCGGGGCCCGGCCGCCGATCCCAGGGCCGCCGCCGACGAGCTGATGCGCAACGCCGACCTCGCGATGTACCGGGCCAAGTCCGAGGGCAAGGGCCGGGTGGTGCTCTACACCCCCGCGATGCGGGCCGACCTGGAGCGCCGCACCGAGCTGGAGGAGCGGCTGCGGGTGGCCGTCCGGGAAGGCGGCTTCGCCCTGCTCCACCAGCCCGTGGTGGACCTCGGCAGCGGCGCGGTGGTCGGCGTCGAGGCCCAGGCCCGGTGGTGCTCGGCGGGCGGCCTGCTGCTCACCCCGGCCGAGTTCCTGCGCTCCGCCGAGCACGGCGACGCGGCCACCCGGTTCTCCCGCTGGCTGCTCCGCGAGGCGGTCGCGGCCGCCGCCGACCGGCGCGCCCTGGGCGCCCGGGGCCGCAGCGGGCCGGCGCCCGTCCCGGTGGCGGTACGGCTCTCCGCCGAGCGGCTCTGCTCGCCCGGCCTGTACGAGACGGTGGCCGCGGCGCTGCGCGACAGCGGCCTGCCGGCCGGCGAGCTGGTGATCGAGGTGGCCCGGATGGGCCCGGACTCGCTCGCCGACGAACTCGGCCGCAGGCTGGCCGCGCTGCGCCGGCTAGGCGTCTCCACCTGGCTGGCCGGCTACGGCGCCGGGAACGGCTCGCTGGGAGCCCTCGCCCGGTTGCCCTTCGACGGGCTCAAGCTGGACCGCACGCTGGTCCAGGACCTCGGTGAGTCCGCGCTCAGCAGAACCCTGGCCGAGCACGCCCTGCGGCTCGGCCACGACCTGGGGATGGCCACCGCCGCCGAGGGGGTGGACCTGCCCCGCCAGGTCGCCGTGCTGCAGGAGCTGGGCTGCCGCCGGGCCGAGGGCTCGGCCTTCGCCCCGCCGCTGGACGAGATCCGGCTGCGCCGGGCGCTGGCTCGCCGCGGCTACCCGCTGCCCAAGCCGCTCGGCTCGCTCTCCGCCCGTCGTGGCCACCTGACCGGGGACACCCGGACGAGTGGCCGTACGGATGCCCAGGGAAGCCGTGTCGGAGATCACCAAGGAACCTCGCAGCCGCACCGAGGGGCCTCCGACCTGCCCGAACGCCGCGCCGCCGCCGGTCCAGGAGTGAGTCCGCATGGCGAGACGGTGATCCCACCTGCTTGACACGCCACCCTGGACAGGAGGATGGTCGTTGCCATGCGCACCCGAATTCTCGTACTTGGCGGGCGCGTCGGCTGAGTGGGTTCACACGCCCCGCTCGTGACAGACCGACGCGCCACCCCTCGCATGCCCTTGGGCACGAGGGGTTTTTTGTTGCACTGACGCTGTTCCACCCCCGCAAGACCCCTGGCCCGATCGCCGCAAGAAGTCTGATTCGTCGGATTTGCGCGGGACGATTGAGGCAGAGCCGGCGATCGGCCCGGACCGGGACCCCACCCTCGCGGTACCGGGGACCGCAGCACCGGACCGGCAAAACCCGAGAAGAGACAGGCAGATGACTGAGCACGCCGCATCCCCCCGCCGCGGGGACAACCCGGCCGCCCACGCTCCCGCGCCCCAGCACGTCGCCGAGACCATGACCGGAGCCCAGTCGCTCATCCGCTCGCTTGAGGCCGTGGGCGCGGACACCGTCTTCGGCATTCCGGGCGGGGCCATCCTTCCCGCGTACGACCCGCTGATGGACTCCGCCAAGGTGCGCCACATCCTGGTCCGGCACGAGCAGGGCGCCGGCCACGCCGCCACCGGCTACGCCCAGGCCACCGGCCGGGTCGGGGTCTGCATGGCCACCTCCGGCCCCGGCGCGACCAACCTGGTCACCCCGATCGCCGACGCGTACATGGACTCCGTGCCGATGGTCGCGATCACCGGTCAGGTCGCCTCCAAGGCGATCGGCACCGACGCCTTCCAGGAGGCGGACATCTGCGGCATCACGATGCCGATCACCAAGCACAACTACCTGGTCACCGACCCGGCCGAGATCCCCCGGGTGATCGCCGAGGCCTTCCACATCGCCGCGACCGGCCGCCCCGGCCCGGTCCTGGTCGACATCGCCAAGGACGCCCTGCAGGCCACCACCACCTTCCGGTGGCCGGTCGAGGCCGCGCTGCCCGGCTACCGCCCGGTCACCAAGCCGCACGCCAAGCAGATCCGCGAGGCCGCGAAGATGCTGGTCAGCGCCAAGCGCCCGGTGCTCTACGTCGGCGGCGGCGTGATCAAGGCGCAGGCCACCGCCGAGCTGCGGATCCTCGCCGAGCTGACCGGCGCCCCGGTCGTCACCACCCTGATGGCGCTCGGCGCCTTCCCGGACAGCCACCCGCAGCACCTGGGCATGCCCGGCATGCACGGCTCCGTCCCGGCGGTCACCGCGCTGCAGAAGTCGGACCTGCTGTTCACCCTCGGCGCCCGCTTCGACGACCGGGTCACCGGCAAGCTGGACAGCTTCGCCCCGTACGCCAAGGTCGTGCACGCCGACATCGACCCGGCCGAGATCGGCAAGAACCGCCCGGCGGACGTGCCGATCGTCGGCGACGCGCGCGAGGTGCTGGCAGACCTGATCGTCGCTGTCCAGGCCGAGTTCGACGCCGGTCACAAGGGCGACTACTCGGAGTGGTGGGAGAAGCTCAACGAGTGGAAGAAGACCTACCCGCTGGGCTACGAGCCGGCCCCGGCCGGCCAGCTCTCCCCGCAGCAGGTCATCGAGCGGATCGGCCAACTCGTCGGCCCGGACGCCATCTACGCCGCGGGCGTGGGCCAGCACCAGATGTGGAGCTCGCAGTACATCCGCTTCGAGAAGCCCGGCACCTGGCTCAACTCCGGCGGCGCCGGCACCATGGGCTACGCCGTCCCGGCGGCCATGGGCGCCAAGGCCGGCCGCCCGGAGAGCGCGGTCTGGGCCATCGACGGTGACGGCTGCTTCCAGATGACCAACCAGGAGCTGGTCACCTGCGCCCTGAACGGCATCCCGATCAAGGTCGCGGTCATCAACAACGGCTCGCTGGGCATGGTCCGGCAGTGGCAGACGCTGTTCTACAACCAGCGCTACTCCAACACCGTGCTGCACTCCGGCCCCGACCACGACGGCATCGAGCCGCCGGCCCAGGGCACCCGCATCCCCGACTTCGTCCTGCTGTCCGAGGCGATGGGCTGCGTCGGCCTGCGCTGCGAGCGCCCCGAGGACCTGGACGCGGTCATCAGGCAGGCGATGGAGATCAACGACCGCCCGGTCGTCATCGACTTCATCGTCCACCAGGACGCCATGGTCTGGCCGATGGTCGCGGCCGGTACCAGCAACGACGAGATCCAGTTCGCCAAGGGCGTCCGCCCTGACTTCGGCGACGATCTCGACTGACGGCCCCCATCCAGAACGACTGAGGAATCCCATGTCCAAGCACACCCTCTCCGTCCTGGTCGAGAACAAGCCCGGCGTGCTCGCCCGCATCGCCTCGCTGTTCTCCCGTCGGGGCTTCAACATCGACTCCCTCGCCGTCGGCCCGACCGAGCACCCGGACGTGTCCCGGATGACGATCGTGGTCAACGTCGAGGACCTCCCGCTGGAACAGGTCACCAAGCAGCTCAACAAGCTCGTGAACGTGATAAAGATCGTCGAACTCGACCAGTCCGCTGCGATCCAGCGGGAACTGGTCCTGGTGAAGGTCCGCGCCGACAACGAGACCCGGTCGCAGATCGTCGAGATCGTCCAGCTGTTCCGGGCCAAGACCGTCGATGTGTCACCCGAAGCGGTGACGATCGAGGCCACTGGCAGCTCGGACAAGCTGGAGGCCATGCTCCGGATGCTGGAGCCTTACGGCATCAAGGAGTTGGTCCAGTCCGGCCTGGTCGCCATCGGCCGCGGCGCCCGTTCCATCACGGACCGGTCGCTGCGCGCCCTCGACCGCAGCGCGTAAACAGCGCCGTCTCACCTTTCGAAGCAACGACCCACCCCCCGCCGGGTGCACCTACGGTAGGAACTCCCGGCACCCATCACGCAAGGAGATGTGCCCCCGTGGCCGAGCTGTTCTACGAAGACGACGCCGACCTGTCCATCATCCAGGGCCGCAAGGTCGCGGTCATCGGCTACGGCAGTCAGGGTCACGCCCACGCGCTGTCCCTGCGTGACTCCGGCGCCGACGTCCGGGTCGGCCTGAAGCCCGAGTCCAAGTCCCGTGCCAAGGCCGAGGAGGCCGGCCTGCGCGTGGTCACCCCGGCCGAGGCGGCGGCCGAGGCGGACGTCATCATGATCCTGGTGCCGGACCCGATCCAGGCCGACGTCTACGAGGCCGACATCGCCCCGCACCTGAAGGCCGGCGACGCCCTGTTCTTCGGCCACGGCCTGAACATCCGCTTCGGCTTCATCAAGCCCCCGGCGGACGTCGACGTCTGCATGGTCGCCCCGAAGGGCCCGGGCCACCTGGTCCGCCGCCAGTACGAGGAGGGCCGCGGCGTCCCGGCGATCGTCGCCGTCGAGCAGGACGCCTCGGGCAACGCGTTCGCCCTGGCGCTGTCGTACGCCAAGGGCCTGGGCGCCACCAAGGCCGGCGTCATCAAGACCACCTTCACCGAGGAGACCGAGACCGACCTGTTCGGCGAGCAGGCCGTCCTCTGCGGTGGCACCGCGGCCCTGGTGAAGGCCGGGTTCGAGACCCTGGTCGAGGCCGGCTACCAGCCGGAGATCGCCTACTTCGAGTGCCTGCACGAGCTGAAGCTCATCGTCGACCTGATGTACGAGGGCGGCCTGGAGAAGATGCGCTGGTCGGTCTCCGAGACCGCCGAGTGGGGCGACTACGTCACCGGTCCGCGCATCATCACGGCCGACACCAAGGCCGCGATGAAGCAGGTCCTCGCCGAGATCCAGGACGGCACCTTCGCCAACACCTGGATCGCCGAGTACAAGGCGGGCCTGCCCAAGTACAACGAGTACAAGAAGGCCGACGAGGACCACCTGCTGGAGACCACCGGCAAGAAGCTGCGCTCGCTGATGAGCTGGGTCAACGAGAAGGCCTGAGCCTCTTCGCCCCGTAGCCCTGATTCCGCAGGGCCCTTGTACAAGTAGGCTGCTCCCGTCCGGGTGATTTCGCCGGACGGGAGCAGCCTGGTACCAAGCCCGTCGATACACTTCCGAGTGCGCGTCAGGCCCACAGCGTCGTGCGTCTACCTACGCGGCATGCCACCTTCCCCGCCCTCCACGCCACCTACGTGCGCCCGGGGAACCGGACAGTTAAGGACACACTGTCGTGAGCACTGCGACCACTGTGAAAACTGGCGTCGTCCTGATCGCCGAAGAGCTTTCGCCCGCCACCGTCGACGCCCTCGGCCCCGACTTCGAGATCCGCCACTGCAACGGCGCCGACCGCACCGAGCTGCTCACCGCGATCGCCGACGTGGACGCGATCCTGATCCGCTCCGCCACCAAGGTCGACGCCGAGGCGCTGGCCGCCGCCCGCAAGCTCAAGGTGGTCGCCCGGGCCGGCGTCGGCCTGGACAACGTGGACGTCGCCGCCGCCACCAAGGCCGGCGTGATGGTCGTCAACGCGCCGACCTCGAACATCGTCACCGCCGCCGAGCTGGCCTGCGGCCTGCTGATCTCCGTCGCCCGCAACATCGCGCCGGCCAACGCCGCGCTCAAGCAGGGTGAGTGGAAGCGCAACAAGTACACCGGCGTCGAGCTGAGCGAGAAGATCCTCGGCGTGGTCGGCCTCGGCCGGATCGGCGTCCTGGTCGCCCAGCGGATGTCCGCGTTCGGGATGAAGATCGTCGCGTACGACCCCTACATCCAGGCCGCCCGCGCCGCGCAGATGGGCGTCAAGCTGGTCTCGCTGGAGGAACTGCTGGAGGTCTCGGACTTCATCACCGTCCACCTCCCCAAGACCCCCGAGACCATCGGCCTGATCGGTGACGAGGCGCTGCACAAGGTCAAGCCGACCGTGCGCATCGTCAACGCCGCCCGCGGCGGCATCGTGGACGAGGAGGCGCTCGCCAGCGCCCTGAGCGAGGGCCGGGTGGCCGGCGCGGGCCTGGACGTGTACGCCAAGGAGCCGTGCACCGACTCCCCGCTGTTCGCCTTCGACAACGTGGTCGCCACCCCGCACCTGGGCGCCTCCACCGACGAGGCGCAGGAGAAGGCCGGCATCGCGGTCGCCCGGTCGGTGCGCCTCGCGCTGGCCGGCGAGCTGGTACCGGACGCCGTCAACGTCCAGGGCGGTGTGATCGCCGAGGACGTGCGCCCGGGTCTGCCGCTGGCCGAGAAGCTCGGCCGGATCTTCACGGCACTGGCCGGCGAGGTGGCCGTCCGCCTGGACGTCGAGGTCCGCGGCGAGATCACCCAGCACGACGTGAAGGTGCTCGAACTGTCCGCGCTGAAGGGCGTGTTCGAGGACGTGGTGGCGGAGACGGTGTCCTACGTCAACGCCCCGCTGTTCGCCCAGGAGCGCGGCGTCGAGGTCCGCCTGACCACCTCCAGCGAGAGCCCCGAGCACCGCAACGTGATCACCGTGCGCGGCACCCTCGCGAACGGTGAGGAGATCGCGATCTCCGGCACGCTGTCCGGCCCGAAGCAGACCCAGAAGATCGTCGGCGTGGACGCCTTCGACGTGGACGTGGCGCTCACCGACCACATGGCCTTCTTCAAGTACGAGGACCGCCCCGGCGTGGTCGGCGTGCTCGGCCGCCACCTGGGCGACGCGGGCGTCAACATCGCGGGCATGCAGGTCGCCCGGGACGGTGGCAGCGCCCTCGCCTCCATCACCGTGGACAGCGAGATCCCCCAGGACGTGCTGACGGCGATCGCCGCCGACATCGGCGCCCGCTTCGCGCGCTCGGTCGACCTGGGCTGATCCCCCCGGCCCGAGCAGGGCCCGGACCGCCGTTCGCACGGTGGTCCGGGCCCTGCTGCGTTCTCCCGGACGGTTCCCGTCTCAGATGCTAGGAAATCCAAGTATTCGTGCAGACACGGCCGGGGCGGGGCCTTACCTTGGAAGAGCCACACGGCGTGCCGCCCCTGTAGCCAGGGCGTTCGGCCCGTGTGCGCGTGCGCCATCACGGGCAGGCGATCCCTGCTCCCGCGTGTACCCATCTCCCCCTCCGCGCCTGCTTTCACGGCGCCGCTTCCAAGGAGCCCGGTATGCCCTCCACCGCCGACCGCCACGCCACCTCCGCCCCCGCCGCCACCCCCGTCCGCGCCCCGCGCCGTCGCCGGGCCGCCGAGCGGAACCCCTTCGCGGCTGCCGCCCTGCAGCGCTCGCTCGACCGCCGCGACAACGGCGGCGTGACCGGCCACAGCTGACTGTCGGCGCCGGTGGCGTTCATCGGCCTACTAGGCCGGTCGGGCTGACGCCAAGTCACTCGGTCGGGTGCGACTCAGGTCCGTCCGGGGGAAGTTGCTCGCCCCCGCAGCGCGATCATCCTAATTTGGGGCCCCCGGAAGGGTGATCGACGTCCGCGCGGGCGGGCGTCAGCGGCACGGTGTGCGGATCAGTCCCCCTGCCGGGGGAGAGGGCCCAGTGCGTCTGCCACCCGTCCGCCGACCGATCGCCCGGATCGGCCTCACCCTGGTCCTGCTGGCAGCTGTGTTCATTCCAAGCAGCGCCGCGCTCGCCGCCACCCCGGCGGTCGGCGGCCCGTCCGCCGCCGGACCGCCGGGCGAGGGCCGTACCGCCTCCGTCCTGCTCGAACTCACCACCGAGGCGGCCGGCCCCGTCTGGCGGCGCGCCGCCGAGACGGCCCGGCGGGCCCAGCGCTCGCCGGAGGCCGTCCGCCAGGAGGCCGCCCGGGCCGGAGCCGCCCAGCGGGCCCGGGCCGGGGACGCGCTCGACCGGATCGCCGACGCCGTCCACCGGGCCGCGCCCGCCGCCCGTGAGCTCTACCGCACCCGCACCCTGCTCACCGGCCTCGCGGTCAGCGCGCCCGCCGAGCGGCTGCCCGCGCTGCGGGCGCTGCCCGGCGTCCAGGCCGTCCACCCGATCGTGAACAAGCAGCGTGACAACGCCTACTCCGTGCCGCTGACCGGCGCCCCGAAGGTCTGGGAGGGCGACCAGGCCCTTGCCGGGAACACCGGTCAGGGCGTCCGGATCGGGATCATCGACAGCGGCATCGACTACACCCACGCCGACTTCGGGGGCCCCGGCACCGAGGAGGCGTTCCGCTCGGTCGAGCGCGGCAAGCCCGCACCCGCAGCGCTGTTCCCCAACGCCAAGGTGGTCGGCGGCAAGGACCTGGTCGGCGACGACTACAACCCCGACCCGTCCTCCCCGCAGTACCAGCCGGTCCCGCACCCCAGCGACAACCCGATCGACTGCGTGCGCAACGGACACGGCACCCACGTCGCCGGGACGGCGGCCGGGTACGGCGTCACCGCCGACGGCCGTCCGTACAACGGCCCGTACCGGCCCGGGCTCGACCCGGCCTCCTTCAAGATCGGCCCCGGCGCCGCACCCGCCGCGCAGCTGTACGGCATCCGGGTGTTCGGCTGCGACGGCGCCACCGACCGGCTCGCCCAGGCGCTCGACCTGGCCGCCGACCCCAACGGCGACGGCGACCTCGGCGACCGGCTCGACGTGGTCAACCTCTCGCTCGGCAGCCGCTTCGGCAGCCCCGACGACGCCGACGCGCTGGCCGTCGACAGGCTCGCCGCGCTCGGCACCGCGGTGGTCGCGGCCGCGGGCAACGAGGGCGACGTCTACGGCATCGGCGGCAGCCCCGGCACCGCCGCCCGGGCCATCACCGTCGCCGCCTCCGTGCACGGTCACGCCGACGTGGACGGCATCACCGTGCTCGCCCCCGCCGCGCTCGCCGGGGTGGTCCCCGGCCACTGGAGCGAGCGCTACCAGGGCTGGTCCACCGCCGACGTGAGCGGCGCGCTCGCCCTGCCCGTCGACCAGGCGGACGGCTGCACCGCCTTCAGCGAGGCGGACAAGCAGCGGCTGAAGGGCAGGATCGCGCTGCTCACCTGGCGCACCGGCGAGGCCGACCGGGCCTGCAACTCCGGCCCGCGCGCCGACCACGCCGCCGACGCAGGGGCGATCGGCGCGCTCTACGCCGCCGACAGCGACCACCTGGCCGAGATCTCGGGCGACGACCGGATCCCGGCCGTGCTGCTCGCCCACGCCGACGGCGACAGGCTGCTGAAGGCCGCGGCTGCCGGGGACGTCCAGGTCCGGCTCGCCGCGCCCGGCAACCGGCTGCACGGCTCGGTCTCCCAGAACCAGCCGTCCCGGGCCGACACCCTCACCGACTTCAGCTCCCGGGGCATCGGCGTGCCCGGGGTGGTCAAGCCCGACCTCGCCGCTCCCGGCGAGACCATCTGGTCCGCCCTGGTCGGCAGCGGCAGCGGCGGCCAGCGCGAGAACGGCACCTCGATGGCCACCCCGCACGTCGCCGGACTGGCGGCGCTGGTCCGCGCCGCGCACCGGGACTGGCCGGTCGAGCAGGTCAAGGCCGCACTGATGAACACCAGCACCGACACCTGGCTCGGCGACGACCGCACCGGGCCGGTCTACGGACCCGAGCGCACCGGAGCCGGCCGGGCCCAGGTCGACCGGGCGGTTCGGACGCCGGTGGTCGCCTACGCGGCGGGGGAGGGCGCCGAGGCGGGCAGCGTCGGGGTCTCCTTCGGGCCGGTCGGGATCGGCGGGCCGACCGCGCTCGGCCGGGAGATCGAACTGCGCAACTACTCGGCCTCGAAGCTCAGTTACCGTACCGGCTACGCGGCCGCGACCGAACTCCCGGGCGCTTCCTACCAGGTGACGCCCGCCCGGGTGGACGTACCGGCGGGCGGTACCGCGCGGGTGAAGGTCACGCTGTCCGTACCGGGGGAGTTGGGCCGTGCGCCCGACCCGACCATCGACACCCTGCAGGGCGGCAAGGCGCGCAGCTACCGCGGCGAACTCTCCGGACGGGTGCTGTTCAGCCCGGTCGGCGATGCGGCGCTGCCGCAGTTGCGGGTCCCGGTGTTCGCCGCCCCGCGTCCGGAGAGCGACCTCACGGTGACGGCCTCCGCCCGGACCGCCCGGGACGGCACCCTGGTCATGCTCGGCGGCACCGCGGCGCCGGGCGGGCGGCCCGGACTGGTCACCGCCGTCGCGCTCGGCGGCGAGGCCGCCCGCTGGCCCGACTGCCCCTCCGGCGGCGGCAACGCGGTCGGCCCCGGCTCGGGCATCCGGCCCGAGGGCGCTGCGGAGTCGGCCGAGCAGCCGCAGGACGTCTGTGTCGAGCACCCCGGCGACCGGGCCGCCAACCTGCGGGCGGCGGGGGCGGCCGTCGACGCCGACCAGCTGTACGTGGGCGTGCGGCTCTGGGCCCCGGCGGCGACGCCGGTCGGGCTGTACGGGGTGCGGGTGTCGCTGGACACCGACGGGGACGGCGTCACCGACGTGATCCTCAAGGCCGACCGGCTGCACGGCAGCGACGTCCTGGTCTCCCGCGCCCTGGACGCCCGCACCGGCGACGAGCTGGATGTCCAGCCGCTCAACGCCCACTGGGGCGACACCGACACCGAGCTGCTGGACAGCGACGTCCTGGTCCTCCCGGTCCGGCTGAGCGCCCTCCCGGGCGTCAAGCCCGGCCACAGCACCGTCCACTACGGGGTCTGGACCAGCGTCGCCGCCCCGGGCAAGCCCGACCCGGCCGACTCCTACTCCGCCATCGGCCTGCGTGGCACCCGCCCCACCGTCCCGATGGACGTCCTGCACCCGGCCCTAGCCGTCCAGGCCGGTCTCACCGGCCCCACCGCCGTGGTGGCCCCGGCTGGCCCGGGCACCGTCCTCGACGTGCACCGGACGAAGGGCGGCGCCTCCCGGCTCCTGCTGCTGTACCACCTGGGCCCCGCGGACCGCAGGGCCCAGGTGGTCACCCTGCCGTGATCCGTGAGGACGTGATCCGTCGGTAGGGGGCGGCCCGCCGAACGCGGCGGGCCGCCCCTTGTCACGTCCCGTCGGAGGCCTGGGCGGCCAGGCGGCGGGCGCGCCGGGGGGTGCGGGTGGGGCGGCGGGTGAGGCGGGAGAAGACGGCGGCCAGGGCCAGCACCGCGGTGGTGGCGGAGGTGAGGGTGAGGCCCGCGGTGAGGCCGGGTGGGCGGAAAGCGCAGGTGAGCCGGGAGGCGCCGGCGCCGAGGGGGACGCCGATCATGCCGAGGACGGGGGTGGGGGCGCCGGCACGGCCGCCGTCGACGGCGCAGCTCCAGCCCTCGGTGGCGGGAACGGAGAGCAGGGCGGTGCCGGTCGAGCCGGCCGGGAGGGTCGCGGTGAGGGTGTGGCCGCCGGCCGAGACCCGGGTGGCGCCGGTGGCGGTGAGGCGGGCGACGGCGGCCTCCAGGGCACCGGCCCGCAGGCAGCCGATAGGGCGGGCCGGGACCTGGCTGACCACGTCCGACCGCAGGGTCACCCGGACCGTCCCGTCCGCCGGGACGGTCCCCAGTCGGTGGATCGCCACCGCCGTGGTGGGCTGCTCGCCGTCGCTGCGGTAGCCGGTGCCCAGGCCGCTGACCGTGCCCCGGTACCAGACCCCGTGGAAGTAGGCCGTTCCGCCCGGGGTGCAGTTCGCGGTGAACACCGTGCCCTCGGCACCGGGTGGTACTGACCAGCCGCTGGTGCCGTGCAGGGTGGGTACCGGGCCGCCGGCCGGGGCGGGCAGCGGGGCGTCGTACACCTGGCTGCCGAGCAGCGACTCCTGCCGGGACCAGACCGAGGAGGTGTCCGGCCGGGCGCCCGGCGGCAGCACGGTGACCAGCGGCGGCGCGGCGGCCCGTCCGGGGGTGAAGCCGTGCGGGGGCGGGCCGTCGTCCAGGTGGGCGCGGACCGCGAACAGCGCCTGCCCGACCGGGTCGGTGACGCTGGTGGTCTGCCGTCCGCCAGCCGTCCAGCCGGCACCGAGGTCGTGCAGCAGCAGGGCCGCGACGGTCGGCAGGGAGCTGCTGAAGTAGCTGCCGCCCTGGCCGTCCAGCAGCAGCGGGTCGTTGGTGCCGAAGGCGTGCGGGCCGGGGTCGCTGCGTCCGGCGGGCCAGTCGGCGGTCCCGCGGACGGCCGCGTACCCGGCGCGGACGGCGGCCGGGGAGGCGGTGTCGGCGGTGGCCGCGCCGAACGCCGCGTACCCGGACCAGACGGCGTTGCCGAGCACCGCGCCGCCGAGCACCCAGGTGGCGACGGTGTTCGCCCGGCGGTCGGCGTGCCGGCGGTCCAGCACCCAGAGCGCGGCCAGCAGGACGACGCCGCCGACGCCCAGCAGCATCCAGGTGGCGGTGCGGACCGAGTTCCGGCTCGCCGCCAGCCCGGCGATCACCGCGACCACGGCGGCGCCGCCCAGCAGGGTGAGTCCGTCCGGCCGGTGCGCCAGCGACACCCAGCCGGCCAGCACCAGCAGACCGCTGAGCACGAAGGCGACCCGGTACGGCCCGCCGGCCGGGATCGCCAGGCCGTGCCAGACCAGCACGGTCGGGGTCCAGACGAAGCTGAGGACGACCAGCACCAGGGCCGCGCACCAGACCGCCCGTTCGCGGATCCGCACCCGCCGGTTGAACGGCAGCCCGCACACCAGCAGTAGCCCGAGCACCCCGATCGCCAGGTCCGGCAGCGGCCGCCCGCCCTGGGTGGTGGGCAGCAGCCGGGCGAGGTGGTTGCCGAGCCCGGACGGGCCGAGCGGCTGCACCGGGGACTCGGGCTGGGCGCCGCGCGCGGCGCGGATCGCGACGAACAGCACGGGGGAGGCGAGCAGCACCCCGGTGCTGGTCACGGTGACGGCCCGGCCGGTGGTCCGGACCCGGTGCCGGAACGGCCGCGGGGTGGCGAACAGGCGGACGGCGAACAGGAGTCCGGCCACCAGGGTGGCCAGCGCGGCGGTGTACAGGTTGCCCGCCCAGGCGAGGGCCACGCACAGCGAGCCGGCCACCCAGCGCCGCTCGCGCAGGCACCAGTCCCCGACCAGGCCGAGCAGCGGCAGCGAGACCAACCCCCAGAGCCACATGGGCGCTGCCCCGCCCACGTCCAGCACCCAGGCGCAGAGCCCGTACCCGACGGCGGCGAGCGCCCGCAGCCAGCGGGGGCCGCGGTGCAGCCGACCGAGCAGATGGGCCATCAGGGCGGTGCCGAGGCCGATGGTGGCCAGCGCGACCAGGAAGACGGCGAGCCGCCCCTGGTCGCGGGGGAGCAGGGCGGTCAGCCAGGAGAAGGGGTTCATCAGGTAGGCGAAGAAGTCCGCCAGGAAGGGGACGCCGTAGCCGCTGTTCCAGTTGAACAGCACGTCCCCGGCGGCCCGTCCGTGCAGCAGGTCCCACAGGTGCGCGTGGTACGGCACGGCGACCTCGCCCGCCCCGGTCGGCCACCGCCCGCGCAGCCCGGCAGCGAGCGCGTACCCGCTCATCGCCAGCCCGGCCGCGCCCCCGCAGACCAGCACCTCCCGCCGCCGCTCGGTCCTCACGCACGCGCCCCGTTTCTGCCAGGAACCCCGGATCACGCCACCCTAAGCGCGCCCCCAGCGCACCCTCGGCCACATGCGCTCGCTCAAAGGGGTGGCGCCTGAGGAGGCTTTGCCGAGTAGCCTGGGAGGGCCGCCAGGATGCCCGTATGGGAGGAACCATGAGCATCGCGCCGTACCCCGACTGGATTCGGCCTCCTGCTGGTGGCTACACCGCAGAGGATCTTGACCGGCTGCCTGATCTCCCGCCGCACACAGAGCTGATCGACGGGAGCCTGATCTTCGTGAGTCCGCAGACCACGTTCCACATGCGCACGCTTCGCAGGCTGGAGCGGGCCTTGGAGGCTGCCGTACCGGCGGGATGGGACGTCTGGCGTGAGATGACGGTTCGGTTGGACCGGCGCAACCGACCTGAACCGGATCTGCTCGTCGTCGACGAACAGGGGGTGAACGGCCCCAAGCAGACCTTCTGCGAGGCAGGGGATGTACTGCTTGCCGTTGAGGTTGTGTCCGAGGAGTCCGAGGAACGCGACCGGGAGACCAAACCCCGCAAGTACGCGGCAGCAGGCATCAAGCATTTCTGGCGAGTAGAGAGCGATGACGACGGGAAGCCGATCGTCTATGTGTACGAGCTGGAACCGGCGACCCGGGCATACGTGGTCACTGGGATCTACCACAAGCAGTTGAAGGTCGATCAGCCGTTCCCGGTGGAGATCGACCTGACCTGACGAGTCCGAATGATGGACGCGAGGTGTCAACACCTGGGACGGCGGAGTAGGGTCCGAGCATGTCTCGCACCATTCGTCTCGCAGTTGTCCCGGGTGACGGCATCGGCCAGGAGGTGGTGGCCGAAGGCCTGAAGGTCCTGGAGGCCGTGCTTCCCGCCGATGTGAAGCTGGAGACCACCGAGTACGACCTCGGCGCCCGGCGCTACCACCGGACCGGGGAAACGCTGCCGGACAGTGTGCTGGCCGAGCTGAAGGCCTTCGACGCGATCCTGCTGGGCGCCATCGGCGACCCGAGCGTGCCGTCCGGGGTGCTGGAGCGGGGTCTGCTGCTCAAGCTGCGGTTCGCCTTCGACCACCACATCAACCTGCGGCCGGGCCGACTGTTCCCCGGCGTGAAGTCCGCGCTGGCGGGCGACCCCCGGATCGACTTCGTGGTCGTCCGCGAGGGGACCGAGGGCCCGTACGTCGGCAACGGCGGCTCGCTGCGCACCGGTACCCCGCACGAGGTGGCCACCGAGGTCAGCCTGAACACCGCGTTCGGCATCGAGCGCGTGGTGCGCGACGCCTACCGTCGGGCCCAGGCGCGGCCGCGCAAGAAGCTCACCCTGGTGCACAAGAACAACGTGCTGGTGCACGCCGGGCACCTGTGGTCGCGGATCTTCGCCGAGGTCGGCGCGGAGTTCCCGGAGGTCACCACCGAGTACCTGCACGTCGACGCGGCCACCATCCACCTGGTCACCCAGCCGGAGCGCTTCGACGTCATCGTCACCGACAACCTGTTCGGCGACATCCTGACCGACCTGGCCGCCGCCGTGACCGGTGGTATCGGCCTCGCCGCGAGCGGCAACATCAACCCGAGCGGCGAGTACCCGGCCATGTTTGAGCCGGTGCACGGCTCGGCGCCGGACATCGCCGGCCAGGGCAAGGCCGACCCGACCGCCACCGTGCTGTCGGTCGCCATGCTGCTGGAGCACCTCGGCTACGCGGCCGAGGCCTCCAAGGTGGAGGCCGCCGTCGCGGCGGACCTCGCCGAGCGCGCCGGCACCCGTTCCACGTCCGAGGTCGGCGGCGCGCTCGCCGCCCGAGTATCCGGCTGACGGGCCGGACCCAAAGAGGTTCGGCCAGGTGGGCCGGACCGCATAACCGCAGCTTGCAGCTCCCCAAGGAGCTGGCAGCTGTTCGGCACGGCCTTCTGGATGCGAGTATCGACAGTGGGCCGTGCCGTTGTGCGTTCGTTCCGGCGTTGGATCGCCGTGACGTTCCTTCGGCGGGGCGGTCCGAACCAACCCCACGGTGAAGGAAACAGCCATGAGCACGCCCACCCAGGCGCCCATCACGTTCGACCTCAAGCCCTCCGCCCACCCGCTGTCCGCAGCGGAGCGCGAGGCCCGGCTGACCAACCCCGGCTTCGGCCGCGTCTTCACCGACCACATGGTCACCATCCGCTGGACCGAGGGCCGCGGCTGGCACGACGCCCAGCTGGTCCCGTACGCGCCGGTGGAGATGGACCCGGCGAACATGACGCTGCACTACGGCCAGGCGATCTTCGAGGGCCTGAAGGCCTACCGCCAGGCCGACGGTTCGATCGCGACCTTCCGCCCGGAGGCCAACGCCCTGCGCTTCCAGGCCTCCGCGCGCCGCCTGGCGATGCCGGAGCTGCCGGTCGAGGCCTTCGTCGAGGCCGTCGAGCTGCTGGTCCAGCAGGAGCGGGAGTGGGTCCCGAACGAGCCGGAGCAGAGCCTGTACCTGCGTCCGTTCATGTTCGCCACCGAGGTTGGCCTGGGTGTCCGCCCGGCGAACTCCTACCTGTTCATGATCATCGCCTCCCCGGCCGGCGCCTACTTCCAGGGCGGCATCAAGCCGGTCTCGGTCTGGCTGTCCAAGGAGTACGTCCGGGCCGCGCCCGGCGGCACCGGCGCGGCCAAGTGCGCGGGCAACTACGCGGCCTCGCTGGTCGCCCAGGCCCAGGCCGCCGAGAAGGGCTGCGACCAGGTGGTCTGGCTCGACGCCGCCGAGCACCGGTGGGTCGAGGAGATGGGCGGCATGAACCTGTACTTCGTCTTCGGCGAGGGCAAGGACGCCAGGATCGTCACCCCGGAGCTGTCCGGCGCGCTGCTGCCCGGCATCACCCGTGACTCGCTGCTGCGCCTGGCCTCCGACCTCGGCTACGCGGTCGAGGAGCGGAAGATCTCCACCGAGGAGTGGCAGCAGGCCAACGCCGACGGCACCCTCACCGAGGTCTTCGCCTGCGGCACCGCCGCCGTCATCACCCCGGTCGGCTCGGTCAAGTCCGCCGTCGCGGACTGGACCGTCGGCACCGGCGAGCCCGGCCCGATCACCATGGAGCTGCGCCGGGCCCTGCTCGCCATCCAGGGCGGCCAGGCTCCCGACACCCACGGCTGGCTGCACAAGATCGTCTGATCCGAGGAGCGCTCGCACCGCCTTCGGCCCGCCACGTTTCGCATCGCGAGACGGGCGGGCCGGATCCCGGAAGCTGTGTCAGACTGCGAGCGTGTCCTCGCTTTCGCTGATTATTAGCAGCAGGCGCGCCGGTCCGCAGTGACCGCTTCCGCAGGACCCGATGCGGAGCGACCACGAGCGTCCAGACCCGCGCGCAGACCTCTCGCACCCGCGAGGGGTCTTTTGCTTTTCGGACGCAGCCCCACGAACACAGTGGGCGCGGCCCCGTCAAGCACAGCACCCGGACCGGCCGAGAGCCCCCACGAAGGGCTCGGGGACACCCGGGCCGCGCGCGGGATCCTGGACAGTGGAGCCGGGACGAGAATCCGGCAGAGCAGTACGAACCTCCCCGAACGGAGAACCAGGGTCATGACCGAGGTCACCCGTACCGACGACAGCTTCCACGTGTTCGACACCACGCTGCGTGACGGCGCGCAGCGCGAGGGCATCAACCTGACGGTGGCGGACAAGCTGGCCATCGCCCGGCACCTGGACGAGTTCGGGGTCGGCTTCATTGAGGGCGGCTGGCCCGGCGCCAACCCGCGCGACACCGAGTTCTTCGCCCGCGCCGCCGCCGAGCTGGAACTGCGCAACGCCCGGCTGGTGGCCTTCGGCGCCACCCGCCGGGCCGGTGGCAAGGCGGCCGACGACCCGCAGCTGGCCGCGCTGGTCGCCTCCGGAGCACCCGTGGTGACCCTGGTCGCCAAGGCGCACGACCGGCACGTGGAGCTGGCGCTGCGCACCACGCTGGACGAGAACCTGGAGATGGTCCGGGACAGCGTCGAGTTCCTGCGCGCCCAAGGCCGACGGGTCTTCATCGACTGCGAGCACTTCTTCGACGGCTACCGGGCCAACCGCGAGTACGCCCTCGCGGTGGTCCGCGCCGCGCACCAGGCCGGGGCGGACGTGGTGGTGCTGTGCGACACCAACGGCGGGATGCTGCCGGCCGGCGTTCGGGAGACCGTCGCCGACGTGATCGCCGCGACCGGGGCCCGGATCGGCGTGCACGCCCAGGACGACACCGGCTGCGCGGTGGCCAACACCCTGGCCGCGGTGGACGCCGGCGCGACCCACGTGCAGTGCACCGCCAACGGCTACGGCGAGCGGGTCGGCAACGCCAACCTGTTCCCGGTGGTCGGTGCGCTGGAGCTCAAGTACGGCCGGCGGGTGCTGCCCGAGGGCCGGCTGAGCGAGATGACCCGGATCTCGCACGCGATCGCCGAGCTGGTCAACCTGGCCCCGTCCACCCACCAGCCGTACGTCGGCTTCTCGGCCTTCGCCCACAAGGCGGGCCTGCACGCCTCCGCGATCAAGGTCGACCCGGACCTGTACCAGCACATCGACCCCGAGCTGGTCGGCAACACCATGCGGATGCTGGTCTCCGACATGGCCGGCCGGGCCTCGGTCGAGCTCAAGGGCAAGGAACTCGGCTACGACCTCTCCACCGACCGCGACCTGGCCGGGCGGGTGGTGGCCAGGGTCAAGGAGCAGGAGAACCTCGGCTACACCTACGAGTCCGCCGACGCCTCCTTCGAGCTGCTGCTGCGCGACGAGGTGCGCGGCAGCCGGGAGCGCTTCTACACCCTGGAGTCCTGGCGGACCATCAGCGAGCAGGGCCCGAACGGGGTTTCGGGCAACGAGGCGACCGTCAAGCTGTGGGCCAAGGGCGAGCGCAGGATCGCGACCGGTGAGGGCAACGGCCCGGTCAACGCACTGGACCAGGCGCTGCGGACGGCCCTGGAGGGCATCTACCCGCCGCTGGCCGCCTTCGAGTTGGTGGACTACAAGGTCCGCATCCTGGAGGGCCAGCACGGCACCGGCTCGAAGACCCGGGTGCTGATCGAGTCCACCGACGGTACTGCCACCTGGTCCACCGTCGGGGTCGCCGACAACGTGGTCGCCGCCTCCTGGCTGGCACTTGAGGACGCGTACACCTACGGCCTGATCCGCGCCGGGGTGGAGCCGGCCGAGTAGCCGCCCCGAACCTGCCGACGGCCCACGGGACTTCGCGAAAGGCCGAGGGCGCCCCGCGACCGGGGTCGGCCCGCC